>NZ_JAYLAA010000055.1:0-9329 GCF_035819015.1 Chryseobacterium salviniae
GCTGTAACTTTACACACTAATATGGCAGGATAGTTTTCCTAAATCTGATGTGAAATATTATCAAAACAAAAATAGTTTTTACTTCACAAACGAAGAGAAAGCATTTTATGGCAATAAAATAGTGAAGGATATAATAGTTTACAAGTAATGAAGAATATATCCTGTATGTTACTATAAAACAAGCTCTTATTATACCTCTTGTAGCGACAACGCTCATCATCATGGAGAAGCGTCTGATGAGAATGGTGGGCCTTGTCTGGCTGAGACACAATCAGTATTAGTGATTACCGTGACGCGTGTATGCGAGATGGTGGGCGGCGGAGGTACCGGGGAAGGGGTTCCTCCCGGAGTTACCAATCCCCAGGGAGGAGGAACAGGAGGCGGAACAACCGAACCGGGTGGCAGTAACGGATCTGCCAATACTTCCCAGCCATGCGATGGAAACGGCATCATTTCTCAGCCACAAGACCCAAGTACAACATTAGAATCGCAAACAGGATGTAATACAGGAACACCTACGCTTCCGAATCTGGGTGAGAATCCATTTGCAGCAGATCCGTGTGAAAAAGCACAAATTCCCGTAAGCAACGCAAATGCAGTTTTACATGAGCCAAACATTTCCGGTGAAATGGCGATAATGAAAAGCCACGCTGCTAATGCTAATGTAGAATATGGTACAGCTATTATTAATATAGGAAGTTCTACTGTTGCTCAAGACCCTTATACTGATAATGAACCAGTAAAAGTAAATATTCACATACCTTCAGTTGGAGATTATATAGCTAATGCACATACACATCCTTGCCATGGAGTATCAGCACCTTCACTAGGTGATTTTTATGGCGATATTAAACATGTAAAAGACTATCCAACATTTCAAGGTGGTTATATTTTTTCTTGTAATGGATCAGTATATGCGTTTATTGTTGAAGATAGACAAAAAGCAATAGATTTCTTAAATACTTTTCCTGAAGCTGAAAATCTAAATCCAAATAGACAGCTGGTTAACGAAAAGTCACAGTTAGGGATAGACTTTAATAATTTGTATGAAGATTATATGCAAGGCAGACTTCCTAGTTACTCTGGAAATGGACAAACTGATGCACTTGAATCTGCACTAGCACAAGTCCTGGAAAAATATAATTCAGGAATGATCCTTGCCAAAAGTGATTCAAACGGAAATTTAAAACCTTTAAAACCAGTAAAATTTCAATACACAATTCCGGCATCAGGAGGAAAAAAAATTACAGGATATAAAGCAGTACCTTGTCCTTAATCAATAATAATTAAATACTTACCCAATTATGAAAACAAGACATATAATATCTATTCTGGTCATAATATCATTGCATGGAACAGCGCAGATTCCACAACCTATCAGTATGACCAATTATCCTAGCTTCTATACTCAAATCGTAAATAAACTTAACAATATCATCCCCAATAAAACGGTATATTACAACCAACCCTTATCTGTATTGCTTCAGACATTATCTCAAAACAATTTAACCATAAAAGCTTATGATCCGGTACCTTACAATAACAGGTATCTTAAATTAATGTTTATAGATGATGCTGAAACAAATTCTGAAAGACGTAAAAATGGTTATGTAGCCCCTTATATAGATATCTATTTTAAACAACCATATAACTACCAGCAAGCTTCAGCAATTATCAATCAATATCATTGGTTTTGGAACTCTACAGCTGAGAATTTTTATAAAAATTTGCTTATTGAAAAAATAGAATTCTGGTATGTGAGAGGTTTAACTGATAAAAGCATGGATCCTAAATAATGAAACCGGTTTTCACCTTATTTATTATATTCTGTTTTTTAAACTGCAGCCTTAGAAAAAAAAAGCCAGTTTATTATTTTTCGACAGGAATAGAAAATATAGAAGTTTTTCCCGCAAATAAAAGAGATTCAACAAAAATTGATTCAATTAATTTAGCTGGAGAAAAGTTTTTAGAGAAATGCAAGAGAAATAATTTAGATTGCATAGATGATATAGGAATTATGACCCTTTATGCATCATTCCCAAATGGAATATCCAACTTCAGACAAGTTCTATACGATGAACTTAGGCTAACTAAGAATGCCAAATCAGGTGAAAACCGTATTCGCATAACAATAGGAACAAAGGATAATTTAGAAAAAGTAGAATTTCTAAAATATACTGATGAAGAAACGAAAAAATCCATCGAAACTGTGTTTAAGATACCAATGCTTAATACATGGAAATCTGCTAAAATTTATGGTATTGCCGTAAAAGAACAGTTTGAACTCAGTATTTTTATAGAAAATAAAAAATAAATAAAGCTGCCTTCTTTTGAGGCAGCTTTATTATTATCGCACAATTTCTTAAATTAGCGCAACACAAAAAACACTCATGACGGAAAAACTACTCCAATACCTTTGGAACCATAAGATCTTCAAGCATTTCGACTTCAGGGATATGGAAGGAAATCCCATTGAGATCCTTGAATTCGGGAAATGGAATACCGATTCCGGGCCGGATTTCTTAGAGGCTAAAATTAAAGTCAACGGCGTTACTTTGGCCGGACAGATTGAGCTTCATATAAAATCCTCCGACTGGATCTTTCACAATCATTCGCAGGATCCGAACTACCGGAATATTATCCTTCATGCCGTATTTGAGCATGACATGGATATTGAAGAACTGAAAAATATAAACATTCCCACTCTCGAGCTTAAGAATTATATTGACCAAGATACACTCTGGAAATATGAAAAACTGTTAAGCGGAAATCAGTTTATCGCCTGCGAAAACATCTTCGACCCGAAGTATATTCCTCTCCTTTTTCATGAAGAAAATGTCTTGAAAAAGCTGAATGAGAAATCTGAAGAGCTTGAAAGAAACCTGAAAAAGTTTAAAAATAACTTTGAAGCTGTGCTGTTCCACAGCCTTGCGTATTCTTTCGGACTGAAGATCAATGCTGAGATTTTCAGGCAAATTGCAGAAAGCATCGATTTCTCGATTATTCTGAAAGTCCGACAAAACAGAACCCAGCTTGAAGCATTATTGTTTGGAATTGCAGGCTGGCTGGAAGATCCAAAAGATGAAGCGGTGAAAATCTGGAAAAGGGAATTTGATTTTTTGAAAGCGAAGTTCAACATTCCTGATGTAAAAATTCATCCTAAATTTTTAAGGCTGCGGCCGCCTAATTTCCCGACACTGCGTTTGTCACAGCTTGCGGATTTGTATCACCGACATCAGAACCTGTTTTCAAAAGTAATCCATGCGAAATCTGCCGAAGATTTATATATTTTATTTAAAGAAATTAAAGCTTCGGAATATTGGGACAATCATTTCAATTTCGGAAAAATTTCTAATGTAAATCAACCGAAAATAGTGAGCAGAGACTTCGTAGAGCTGATTATTTTAAACACTATTTTGCCTTTGAAATATACGTATCATCAGCGTCATAATGAAGGAATTGCAGAGGAACTGCTTATTTTTTATAAAAATCTGCCCCCAGAAAAAAACTCCGTTATTGACCATTGGAATAAAATGAATGTCAGAATACCCAGCTCCCTTGAAAGCCAAAGTCTCATTTATCATTTCAATCATTTTTGCTTACAAAAAAATTGCTTACATTGCAGTATTGGATTAAACTTTTAAAAGAATTTAAAAATGCTAGATAACATCCGCCACAAAATGGAAAGAGAATGGTTCGGCGTTCTTACGAGAACCGGCGCAAAACTGGGCATTCCGGTATCGAAACTCCGGGTTTTCTTTATCTACTCTACTTTTGCTACAGCAGGATTTTTCTTCCTGATTTACCTCGGGCTGGCATTTACGTTATGGGTGAAAGATATTTTCATCACAAGAAGACCTAATGTTTTTGATCTTTAAACTATGGAGTTTTTGCAGATTACATCCCCGGAAGATTACCGAGTTGAGCAGATTTATAGCTCATACTGCACCACATTTTGTGAAGATGAGCGAAGAGACTGGGAAAAGCTGGTGACTTTGTTTACAAATCCGAAAGTAAAAATTATTTCCGTACTCCACGAATCAAAAAACATCGGTTACCTCATCCTTTGGGAACTCAGCAATTATACTTTTGTAGAACATTTTGAAGTTTTTGAAGAATTCCGGAGTCAAAAGCTGGGATCATTCATTACCAAATATCTTTTTGAAAATTATCCGAGAATCATCCTGGAAATAGAACCGGAACATTGGGGAGAAAATGCAGCACGAAGATATGCTTTTTACCAGCGAAACGGCTTTCACCTTATTGATGAAATGTATGTACAGCCAAGCTACGGAATAGGAAAAAAACCGCTTAACCTATGGCTTCTTTCAAACTATCATCCGGAAAATGTGAAAGATATTAAAGACGAAATTTACGATATTGTCTATCATTAATATCTGAACATATTATTCCCCAACAGAACTTTCTTTTAATCTTTCAACGAATACCGGAAGAGATTCTTCCATTCTGGATAAAGCACCTGCGAGATTTTTAACCCTTACAAAAGTTCTTGTCTGCGGTTTGTTTAAAAAAGAAAATTCAATAAACTCGGAGATTCTTTCTCTGGGAATGCCTTCTCTTATGAAGTAATCATCTTCCACTCTGTCGCGGATCCATACAATATCTTCCTGAAGATCATCGTATCTGTACTGTCTTTTCATTCGCCTCGCATCGCCGCTGAAGAGATCGTAAAGTCCCTGAACATTAAGACTTCCCAACAAAATGGGAAGCAGCACCTGTTTGATATCTGCAGGCGTTTCCCGCATTTTCCCGACAGGCTGCGGAAGACCCACCGCATCTTCCACAATTTTTCCTTTATCAATTTTAGCAACCGCCCGCGAATCTTTTTTAATATCGCCTGTAAGGTTGGCAATTTCTACTTCTTCTATCTGTTCGGCAATTCTTATGAGTGTAATCGCTGCTTTTTTATCAGTAAGATATTTTGCCTGTATGGAAGACCTTTCATATCCGGAACGAATGAATCTCAGCTCATCTTCCGGTGCAGCCTCGATTGAAAAAGTTCCGTCTGATGCCGTATAGGTTTTCTTTTCAGAAGAAATATTCATCACCATTACCGCAGGAAGTGCAACACCGTCTTCATCCGTGATGGATCCTTCCACCGTTTTTTGTGAAAATATATTCAAAAAAGGAAATACCATAAAAATTAAAAGTTTCAGCCTCATTACTTTTAAAATCATACAGTAAATTTATGGCGCTTTATAGGCGGAAATCCTATTAAGCACTGCACTTCTGAATCTGTTCAGATCTGCTTCGGCAACATATCCGTATTTGAGTATATTCTTTCTTTCAAAACCGGTTCTCAGGATATAAAGGATGAAATGCTGTATCTGGGCTTTTTCAATTTTAAGATCTTCAAAGAATGCTGTTCCGAGGGCATTCTGCAAGTAGTTCAGCAGATCAATATCGTCCCACTTGTTTTTAACTTTTCCGAGAGAGAATATCCCTTTTGTTACCGGCTGCACAAATTCTCCCGCTCGTGGTGCCAAAACAGAAGGTGCCGATTTTCGGGTCATGTACACTGCAAGCTCATTTTTGAGCTTCTGAACTTTTCTTGGGGAATTCAGGTTTTTGGAATCGATTTTAATATCTTCCGTAATTTCTTTTTTCACTTCCACCTCAGCAATAGGTGTTGCCGATCTCACAAGTGTAACATTAACTGGTGTGCTGATGCTCTCATTATTAATTTTCCGGCTTGCCCTTTCATAGCCGGTTTTCACAAACCGAAGCTCATCTCCGCTTCTTCCGGAAATCATGAAATGGCCGTCACGATTGGTGATAATCCTTTCGTCAGTCCTTATATTGATGACTGTGACTCCTGCAATTTCGGAATTTTCTTCAGAAGTTACTTTCCCAAAAATATAGTCCTGAGCCTGAGCAGTAATGAAGAAAACAGTGAATAAAATAAAGAGTAGTTTAATTTTCACGGAAAGTTTTTTATTAGAGCAAAACTATCAATATTTTTAAATATTTCGTGAAGTTTAACCACACTTAACGGGTTTTAGCATTTCTTTTTGATTTTTCATCATAAAACTGTTAAATCCGCAACCGTATTTGTTAAAATTTAGCTTAAAAATTAAGTAACTTGCACATTGAATCCTAACCGAAATGCAAAATTCTTACACCGTTATCAATGCTTCAGCCGGCTCGGGGAAAACCTATGCGCTGGTGCAGCGGCTTTTGATGATTTGTCTCCGGTATCCTAATCAGCAGCAGTCGATCAGGAATATTCTGGCATTAACTTTTACCAACAAGGCGGCCAATGAAATGAAAGAAAGAATTCTGAAATGGCTTGGAAACTTCTCTTCGGATAATTTTGCGGAAAACAGTGACCTGAAAAACATCCAGAAAGCATTTGAGGTTGAAGGGATTAAAATTACCATTGATGAATTACACATCCGTGCAAAAAAACTGCTGGATTATGTTCTTCATAATTATTCTACGCTGAATATTGGAACCATAGACCGTTTTAACTCCAGACTGGTGAGAAGCTTTTCTTATGAATTGGGACTGGCTAAAAATTTCAATCTTGAAATTGAAGCAGAGCCTTTCCTCATTGAAGCGGTTGATAAAATGCTTGACCAAATCGGGGAAAATGAAGTGATTTCCGAGTCTTTTATGGATTATGTGGATTACAGCCTGGAGAATAATGAAAGGATTAATTTAAATAAAAACCTGTATGATTCTGCAAAAGAATTTGTGAAGGATATTCATTATGAACATCTGAAGAACAATAAAGATTTTGACAGTTCAAATTACGAAAATATTAAAAATACGCTTCGTAAAGAGATTGTATTGAACAAGAAACAAGCGGTTGAACTTGCTACGAAATCAATAGAATTATTCAGGTCGAGGAATATTGAAGTTGAAGATTTTGCGCAGGGCAAAAACGGAATCGGCGGATTTTTCACTAAAGTTTTAGATTTTTATCAGCAAAAGCGGGCCGGTTTCCCTTTTCCTACAACCGCTGAAGAATCCGTAGTTAATAATTACCGTAAAGGTGCCGCTTCGAAAGCAAAACATAAGGAAGCTGATATTCTGGAAATCCTCGATCAGCTACTCGACAACAGGATGCAGCTGATTCTTCTCTACATTGAGACCCAGAAAAAAGAAAAAATCCTTTCGGCACTTTTGCCGCTGAAAGTGAATAAAGATATTCAGGATGAGCTGAGAAAAATAGAACAGGAAAATGATCTTGTATTATTAAGCAAATTCAACATCCTGATTAATGAAAACCTTAAAAATGAGCCTTCTGCATTCATTTATGAAAAAGTAGGATCTCAGTTTCAGCATTATTTTTTTGATGAATTCCAGGATACCTCCGAGCTGCAGTGGCAGAATTTCCTTCCGCTGAGGGATCATTCTATTTCCACTGAAAATACTTCGTTCACATTGGTTGGCGATCCTAAACAGAGTATTTACCGTTTCCGGGGCGGAGAAAGCAAACTGATGCTTGATATCATCAACAAAAAAGAAATTACTCCAAAAGAAGCCGAACTTCTGGTGCTGAAAGACAACTGGCGAAGCGCCAAAAATATAGTCCGTTTCAATAACGATTTGTACCGCTTTCATTCTGATATTTTAGAAGAAGAGCATAAGAATATTTTCGGGACGGATGCCGAGCAGACTCCGAGATCTTCGATGGAAGGCCGTGTAAAAGTTAATTTAATTGAAAATCTCACCAACGAAGATTTTTATAATGATACTTCCGAAAGAATGCGGAAAGACATCCAGGAAGCCCTTGATAATGGTTTCAGGTTTTCCGATATTACCATTCTTTGCCGCGGGAATTTTGATATTTTCAGCTATTCCCAAAAGCTGGGAAATTTAAAAGTGATCTATAAAGGTGAAGAAACAAATATCAAAACAATTTCTGATAAAGGTTTAACACTGGAACTTTCCAATACGTTGAAAGCGGTTATTGAATTCCTGAAATGGGAGGTCAATCCGAAGAATAAGCCTAATCTGATTATGATGATGTATTATCTTAATCAGCTGGGAAGAATTCATATGGTGGATTTCACACTGGAAATGAAAGAAATTCTTGACCTCACTTCACATGAAGAAATTTTAGACTTCATCCAGAAAAGATATGCTTTAAAGCTTAAGCAGGATCATTTTCCGAGATTTAATCTTTATAATTTTATAGAATTTTACATCAATGAATTTTCCGTTGAAAATAAGGAAACGGATTTCCTGCTGAACTTTCTGGAAATGCTTTTTAACTTCACCCAAAATGCAGGAGCGAGCACTAAAGAATTACTGAAATACTGGGACGAAGAAGCTTCCACGTATAGCATTCAGGCTTCTGAAAATATTGATGCGGTACAAATCATGACCATTCATAAGGCTAAAGGTCTGGAATTCCCAATCGTTTTTATCCCGATGATGAATAAAAACCGCGATGCAGAATTTACCAACTGGTTTGAAACATCGAAAGATACGCCGCTGAAATCAGTAAACATTAACCAATTCAGTAAAAATCTGGAAGTTTATGATGAAGAAATTGAAAAATTCAACAAACAAAATTCATATAAAAACTTTGTAGACCGGCTTTGCCTGCAGTATGTTGCTACGACCAGACCCGTTGAACAGCTGTTTTTCTATATTCAGAAAGCCAATAAAACATCCAATAATCTTGAGCTGCTTGAGTTCCTCCAGTCAAAAAATCCTGAAAATCTTGATGAGTTTGATTTATATGAAGTTACCCCTAAAATGCTGAAAAAATATTCGAAGGAAAAAATTTCATCTTTTAAAACCAAAGATATCCGCGTTTTGAAAAACATCAGCGAAAGCAATACTTCGATAAAAATTGCGACCCCCTCCAAAAACTATCAGGTAAGAAATGAAAAGGTAAGAGTTGGGCTTTTCGTGCATGAGCTTTTATCTCAGATTAATACCGCAAAAGACATCGGTAAAGTATTGGAATGCTATATTCTTGAAGGCCAGATAACGCTTGAAGAAAGCCGTACGATACAAACCGAACTCGAAAAAATTATAGAAACCCATGCTGGATTTTTCGATGAAAAATGGGAAGTTATCACTGAAAAAGACATTATGATTTCCGAAAATGGGGAAAGTAGAGTGTATAGGCCCGACCGTATTCTGAAAAGTGATGAAGGCTACATCATTGTTGATTTTAAAACAGGAGAAGAGTCTTCTAAAGATGAACGCCAGATTGAGAATTATAAGAATATTCTTGAAAAGCTGGGAAAAAAGGTATTGAAAACACAGTTGATTTATTTGTGAATCACATCATTAACAATCAAACATATTTCAAAGTTTCGGGGGGACCAAAGGTGSMGCGCAAC
>NZ_JAYLAA010000056.1:0-11102 GCF_035819015.1 Chryseobacterium salviniae
GGGGGGGGGGGGGGCCGCCCCCCCCCCCCCCCCGAAACCATACAAAATGAGCTCAGACAGATGCTTCAATCCGGGCTACGTAGTAGTCTTTCATTTAAAAGTGAGACAAAGTATTTACTATTGACCATCTATACTTAATTGCGCAGTAAAATTCACTGTTATGAACCACCCCGTCTTAATTTTCAAAAAAAATTAATCCACCCCTCCAGAGGAGGGGAATTTGTAAACCGTTGCATGAAAAAGCTCCGGAAGTTTGGTTTCCGGAGCTTTGGTATATCTAATTTTTTTTAGAATTATTTAATTTTTTTGGCAACGTAATCGCTTTCGTTTCCTAACCGGTCGATGGATTTTACAGCTACTGCGTTTAATGCTTTTCCGTCTTTAGACTTCGGAACTTCTTTGGAAAGCTGTTCCAGAGTCAGGATTTCCGTTTCCCAGACACCGTTGTATTGTGTGAAAAGAATCCATTGAAACACTTCCTTTATATTTTTCGTGCTCCAGCTCACCTGCGCAAAGCTTCCGTTATCATTGATAAAGAGGCTTGGTGTTTGTAAGGGTGCTGCTTTCAGCCACGGGGATTTCGGAACCAGGGCCTTTTCTTTATAAGGTCCATTCTTCAAGGTGGGAAGCATCCCCGGATTTTTAGTTAGGCCCGCAATGCTCCAGTGTATCTCTCCGGCATCGTTTCCTAATACCTGCCTTGAAATTTCAATCTGATTTTTAATTTCCGTAGGGCGGTCGGATGATCTGATTTCTACGGTATTCAATCCCGGCCACAAATGCCGGTTGAAGGTATTCTCTGATTTCCACCAATTTAAAAGGGCTTCGAAGGGTTGTCCTTTTGATTCTATGGGCCAGTATAACTGAGGCGAAAAATAATCTACCCAGCCTTTATTCAGCCATAATTTAGCATCGGCATACAGTTCATCATACTGTGAAGATCCTACAATTCCCTGCGGATAGCCCGGCTTCCATATACCGAACGGACTGATCCCGAAACGGACATAGCTTTTCTCGGCGTGGATTTCTTTATAGATCCTTTCAACAAATTTATTGACGTTATCCCTTCGCCAATCTGCTCTGGATAATGTTCCTCCGTTTTTCAGATATTCATTCCAGGATGCATTGTCGGGGAAATCGGCACCCCGGTTGTAGGTGGCGTACGGATAAAAATAATCGTCAAAGTGTACGGCATCAATATCGTAGCGCTTTACAATATCTTTTACCACATTAGAAACATGCCCCTGGGTTTTCGGATTAGCAGGATCAAACCAATACATTCCGTTTTTCAATCTAATAACGATATCTGAAAGCTTGTTTACCATTGATAAACTGTTCGGCGTTCCTCCGTTGGAATGATGGGCACGGTAAGGATTCAGCCATACGTGAAGTTCAAGGCCTCTCTTATGCGCTTCTTCAATCCAGAACTGCAAAGGATCGTAATTGGGATATGGTGCCAGACCGGTCTGGCCTGTCAAAAAGTAAGACCACGGTTCAAGATTACTGGTGTATAAAGCGTCGGCGGAAGGTCTCACCTGGAAGATCACGGCATTGAAATTATTGCCCTCCAGCATATTCAGCATGTTGATGGCTTCGGCTTTCTGCTGATCCACGGATAAGTTGTTTCGTGAAGGCCAGTTGATATTGGCCACACTGGCAATCCATGCTCCGCGAAATTCTCTTTTGATCTCGGGAAGCACGGTGCGGAAGGTTTCATCCGGCGGAATTACGGCTTCGGGTTTGGGACCGGTTGGTGGTAAGGTTTTATTTTTAATGTTTTTTGAAGGTGTGGAGGCTTTCACTGCATTATTTTGGGTTGAGCAAGCCGTAAATGATGTTAAAACGCCTGATAATATGATTAGTTTTAAGTAATTTATTCTCATAAGTGCAAAACTACATTAATTTATTTTGTTGATTTAAGTTACGATAATAAAATTAGTTAAACGCCAAGTGCACCAAGATTTTTTGACTACTAACGGTTTTTAAGTTTGCAAAGGTGTTTTACTTAGTGAAGCCACAAAGAACTTTTGGAAAGTAAATGAATTTTATTCTCCCGCTGATTTCACGGATGATGCAGATTTATTCCCAAGTTGTAAACAAGGATTTATTGTCATAAATGTTATGGTAAATTTTGTATTGCTTCAATAGATGAAATGCTTTGTTTATCTTGAAAATATATCATATTTTCCCACAGATTTCACAGATGGCACAGATTTATTTGCAATTATAAAACAATAATTTGTTGTTATGAATATTATCGTAAAATTTTGTATTGCTTCAATAGATGAAATGCTTTTGTTTGTCTTGAAAATATACCATATACTATAAAGTATCTTCGTTGTATTTGCAATTAAATAAAAAGATCCGAACAGTAATTATGTTTTATTTTCCCACAGATTCCGCGGATTACGCAGAGTTTTTATTAAGTATTATTTAACAAAAAAAAGCTCCGGAAATCCGGAGCTTTGGTGTATGGGTGAAGTGGGATTAAGCTTTTGCCGCTCTTTCCACTTTTTTTCTATCTTCTTCAGAAAGGAGTTTCTTTCTCATACGGATGAAGTTCGGGGTTACCTCGATGGCTTCGTCTGCCTGGATGTATTCCATACATTCTTCCAGTGAGAATAAGATTTTCGGAGCAACGCCGGTGTCTTTATCTTTTCCTGCAGCTCTCATGTTGTTCAGCTGTTTTGCTTCAACAATGTTTACCACAAGGTCTCCCGGTTTGTTTTGTTCTCCTACGATCATTCCGGCATAAATTTCCTCTCCCGGATCTACGAAGAACTTGCCTCTGTCCTGTAGCTTGTTGATGGAATATTCTGTTGCAGGGCCTTGAGTTTTGCTGATCAACACCCCGTTGTTTCTTCCAGGAATAGCTCCTTTGAAAGGCTTGTATTCCGTGAAACGGTGTGCCATAATGGCTTCTCCGGCTGTAGCTGTTAACATTTGGGAACGTAATCCAATCAGACCTCTTGAAGGAATTTCGAATTCCATGTGCTGCATTTCGCCTTTGGTTTCCATGATGTGAAGGTCTCCTTTTCTCTGGGTAGCCAAATCGATTACTCTTGAAGCATATTCTTCAGGAACGTCTACTACCAAAGATTCGTAAGGTTCACAGCTTACGCCGTCGATTTCTTTAAGGATAACCTGTGGCTGACCAATCGTCATTTCGTACCCTTCTCTTCTCATCGTTTCAATTAAAACGGATAAGTGAAGGATCCCTCTACCAAAAACCAAGAATGTATTGGCATCGTCTGTCTGCTGTACTCTTAATGCAAGGTTTTTTTCTAATTCTTTTGTTAATCTTTCTTTCAGGTGATTGGACGTTACAAATTTACCGTCTTTCCCGAAGAAAGGTGAATTGTTGATAGAGAACGTCATGTTTAGCGTAGGCTCATCAATCGCTGTTCTTTCCAATGGTTCAGGGTTTTCAAGATCTACGAAAGAGTCTCCGATCTGGAAAGCGTCGAAACCAACCACAGCACAGATATCTCCTGCCTGAACTTCCGTTACTTTTTTCTTTCCTAATCCTTCAAAAACATATAGTTCTTTAACTTTTCCTTTGGCAATTTTACCGTCTGCCTGAGCAAGACCGATCCACTGGGATTCTTTAAGCTCACCTCTGGTTACTTTTCCGATAGCGATTCTTCCTAAGAAAGAAGAATAATCAAGTGAAGTAATCTGCATCTGAAGGTTTCCTTCCGTTACTTTCGGTTCAGGAACATATTGAAGGATTCCATCCAGCAAAGGGAATATATCTTCAGTCTGCTCTAATGAAGTGTTGAACCATCCCTGTTTTGAAGATCCGTAGAACGTTGGGAAATCCAACTGCTCTTCGGTAGCGTCAAGGTTGAAGAACAGATCAAATACCTGATCGTGAACCTCATCCGGACGACAGTTCGGCTTATCTACTTTGTTGATTACCACTAATGGTCTTAGTCCTAATTCCAGTGCTTTCTGAAGTACGAAACGGGTCTGTGGCATCGGCCCTTCGAAGGCATCCACCAATAGGATTACCCCGTCTGCCATTTTCAATACTCTTTCTACTTCTCCCCCGAAATCGGCGTGACCCGGTGTATCAATTACATTAATTTTCGTGTCTTTATAAGTAACAGAAATATTCTTGGATAAGATGGTGATCCCTCTTTCTCTCTCGAGGTCGTTGTTATCCATAATTAACTCCCCACTCTCCTGATTTTCCCTGAAAATATTGGTAGCGTGGATGATCTTGTCAACCAAAGTGGTCTTCCCGTGGTCAACGTGTGCGATGATCGCAATATTTCTAATGTTTTGCATAAAAGATTTTTACGGGTGCAAAATTAGTGATTTTTAATGAAATACTTGCTAAATAGTTATGTTAATTAATAAATTCATAATGAGAAAATTAAAATATTTAAAAAAATAAATATAAAATTTAATACGTCAAGTTCTGGCGTTGTCAGCCTGTACTTTTGCGGTATAGATTTCTTGCAAGAAACAATTCATTCATCATTAACTGTTTAAAAAATTTAAAAAATGTCAAAACAAATTCAAGATTTGCAGACCGGAGAGTTAATTACCTTGGTTCCTGTTACCAAATGGTATAAAGGAAATGATATGTCTGATGCCTATGTGGATAACATTCTTTATTTTAAGGGAGGATCCAATGAATCACCTTATTATAAAAGATATATTGAAGACCATATCAATGTAAAATGGTTTGGAGCAAAAGGTGATGGTAGCCATGACGATACGGCAAGCATCCAGAGTGCATTTAATTACCTGATCGATATTCGGGAGTATAAAAATGAGTTTCCCCGCTCTTACGATCTATGCTGTCTCATTCCTGATGGAAAATACCTGATCAAAAGCACGTTATTGTTCCCGGCCTTCTGCACATTAAAAGGAGAATCAAGAGATGGGAGTATACTTTATACCGATAGCAACGATATTTCGCTCCTTTTCATTTCAGAAGACGGAACACCTGTTAATCAGCGTACAAGATCAACGGCGGATCATTTAGAGGAATATACTGTTATCAGCGACCTTACGATCGCTGGAAATAATTACTTGCTAAATCCTACTGCAGCAAAACCTGCTCCGAATAACTTTGGTGTTGGGATTATGATGGATAAAGTTTTACAGGTCAATATTCAAAACTGTTCAGTTCAGGGATTTGAGATGGCAGGTATTTTTTCGCATTTCTCGGCTTACATCAGTATAAAAGACAGTCTGCTGTTCAATAACAGAATAGGTCTTTTAGCGGATTCCTTGTCTACCTGCATTTTTGCTTCCCATTGTGTTTTCAGAGTAAATTCCCAGGGAATTTCTCTATATGATTCCTTTTCATGTTCTTTTGTAAATTGTCTTATTGAAGCTAACGTGGCCAATTATCTCAGTCAGATCAATGGCTATCCGGAACTATCAAAATGCATTGGTGTCCACATAAAAAATTGTAAAAACATTAATTTTACAAACTCCTATTTTGAAGCGCATCTTGAAAATGTAATTCTTGACTCATCCAATAGTAATATATTTAGCAACACCTATTTTGCTCCATTTGAAAATGCTGATTTTGGTAATTCTACTACGGTAGTAAAATTTAATGGCAGCTCATCATATAATAAATTTATCGATAATTATTACGATGCGTTTAATCCACATGTATATTCGCCGTATACTTTCTCTGTCGAAAACAAATCATTATCAAAAGGTAATGTATTTGAGTTTACTTTAAAAGACCATTTTGATAATTTTATTTCTCAAAACGCTGCTGAGTTTACAGAATTCAGGACTTTGGGATTAGCACAGAATGCTCCTAAATTTATCTGTACCGGCGCCAATGAACAGTTTATGGATGCCGAAAGAAGGTTTATCATTGATAAAACGTTTGGCTCAACTACAGAAAGACCTACAGTAAATCTGTACAAGGGACAGCACTATTTTGATTCCACGCTGGGAAAACCTATTTTCTGGCAGGGCGTTAAGTGGGTAAAAGCTGACGGAACCGACGCTTAATATTCTTAATCCTCATCACCCGATGAGGATTTTTCTGTATAGGTACACCAACATTACTTGTATTACAACAATTCCGCTGAATTTCAACAGAAATGATCTCTTTGAAATTTTATGCCTGAAGATGAGCATTGCCAGCAACGCTCCGATTGTTCCGCCGAAGAATGTAACAGTTAATAAAGTATTTTCGGAAATTCTCCGCTGATGCTTGACAGCTTTCCTTTTATCAATTCCGAAGATGATAAACGTAATAATGCTGATGATGGCTATTCCATAAAACATAGAGCAAATCTAACACAAAAAAATAATCCGGAATTTTTACCTTTGCAGGAAATATCATTCATGACCCTACAGGATCTCGCAGGAAGCTATGCCATTCAGGGCAGCAATCAGGAGGAAGCAGGCGGCAGTTCCTATCAGGGAATCCTGACCTTATCCCTCGACGAAAACAACCGCATCATCGCCGAATGGCTTATCGGCGACCACGAACAGCACGGCACCGGCTTCTATAAAGACGGCATTTTAGTCATCAACTTCCGCTATGAAGGTGACGACCAAAAGATTTACAAAGGCGTTGCCGTTTACCGCTGGATCAACCCGGATGTGTTGGACGGCTTCTGGTCTGAGAAGCACGGGGATCCGAGGTTTTTAGGGACTGAGTATTGTGTGAGAATTTTTGGTGGCGGGGTGGTGAATTGATTAGTCATTGCGAGCGAAGCGAAGCAATCTCAAATAACTGTGTTGCAAAATATCTCAAACTCATATATTTAATATCTTATTAAAATTCAGTCACTTTATTTTTTAGCTAGCCACCCCATCAATAAAAACTTCCACAAAATCCTGCACTTTCTGAATAATTCTTCTTCCGATATTATTACGTTCATTAAGCTTTGGTTTTATCTCAAGTAGCTTTAGTGTGTCACTTATTTTAGGAGTTTTGGAAGTAAAAAGGAAATCATCAATAGCATCTCGGAATCTGTCTTTATTCAAAGATTCTTCGGTAGCAATTTTTTCAAAAGCTGAATTTTTTTCTTTATTCCAGTATTTCTCGAACTCTTCGTTGACGTTATCTCCGTCAGAAATATAAGGAAGGTTTTCTTCTATGAATTTTTCTATGAGTTCTTTTTTGCTTCGCAATTTGGCATCGCCGGAAAGAATATCCCTGATTTCTTTTTTCTTTTGTTCCAGCTTATTGCCTTTCAGACTAGAATCCGTCAAATTGGCTAGTAATGAAAGAATATAACTTACATTAATTTCATCTCGATGAATCAATTCTAGCTCAAAGTCGACGTCATCCAGAATACTTACTCTTCCTTCGCCTCCCTGCGGTCTTGTTTCTTTCCAAATATCAAGATACTTGCTTTTATAACCATCAAATTCATATTCGGTCATTTCCAATTTATCAAAATCAAAATCAGCAAATGATTTTAAAACATTCAGAACACGCATTACTTCACGGAAAGCGGTAATAAATTCAAACTTTTCCTGTTCGGTTTGATAACCGTTGACGCTATCAATTTCGGGCGCAACTACTTTTAATGTATCTAAAGCAGCGTTGAAAAGCTCAATATAATCTTCAATCGGTAGAATGATAATTTCCTGAATCGCTTCTTTATTGGAAAATAAAGTTACAGCATCGTCGGTTGCAGACTTTAGATTTCTAAAACAGACAATATTTCCTTGTGATTTTTTTTCACCTAACAATCTGTTGGTACGGGAAAATGCCTGAATCAGTCCGTGATATTTCAGGTTTTTATCAACAAATAAAGTGTTTAGTTGCGGACTATCAAATCCTGTCAGAAACATATTTACAACAATGATTAAATCAATTTCTTTACTGCGGACTCTTTTAGCAATATCATTGTAATAATTGTAGAAACTCTGGCTGTCTTTGGTCGTAAAGTTGGTTCCAAACATTTCATTGTAATGACCAATATATCTTTCTAATATATTTCGGCTATGAGAATCTCCGTATTGTGCCTGCGGTTCTGCAACCATTCCGTATTCGGATTCATCATAGATTCCATTGGCATCTTTAGACTCTTCATTAGTTCCATAGCTGAAAATAGTCGCAATTTTCAATTGATGCTTATCTTCTTCTTTTTTCTTTTGAAAAAGGTCATAATATTTTTGCAAAACATCAATGCTACTCACACAAAACATCGCATTAAAAGTACCATTGTGCGTCTTTCTTCCGTATTCTGCGATGAGATAATCTGCAATTTTTTCAAGACGTTTAGGGCTCTCCAAAAGTTCCTGTGTGTCGATTGCTTCAACATCCGTATCAATATAAGTATTGCTTCCTTCTTTTTCTTTGTATCTTCCGACATATTCCACAGAAAATTTCAAAACATTATCATCCCGAATCGCATCTGTAATGACATATTTATGAAGACAATCTTCAAACAATCTGTTAGTGGTTGCCGGAGCTCCATCTATTTTCCCAATTGAATTCACTTCAGAAATTGGAGTCCCTGTGAAGCCTATCATTTGAGCATTTTTAAAATATTTTTTGATATTCTGATGCGTATCTCCAAACTGGCTTCTGTGACATTCATCAAAAATGAAAACCACTTTTTTGTTCTTCAGATTATCAATTTTATTGCCGTGCTTTTCCTTTGTAATAGCAGTATTTAATTTCTGTAAAGTGGTTACAATCAATTTTGTATTATCAGAAAGTTGCTTAACCAAATGTGCCGTATTTTCAGTGGCATCCACACTTCCTTTTTCAAAAGCATCAAATTCTTTTTGAGTCTGGTAATCCAAATCTTTTCGGTCAACAACAAAAACAACCTTCTCAACTTTCGGAATTTCTTTTAGAATCTGACTGGCTTTAAAGGAAGTCAATGTTTTCCCTGAACCTGTAGTATGCCAGATAAAACCGTTCTTGTCGGTATTCCTTACTCTGTCAACAATTTTTTCAACAGCATAATATTGATAAGGCCTTAAAACCATCAGTATTTTGTTCGTTTCATTCAAAACGATATACTTGGTAATCATTTTGGCAATATGGCAAGGCTCTAAAAATGCAGGAGCAAAATGGTCGAGTTGAGTGATGTTATTATTGTGTTCATCCGACCAAAAGAAGGTTTGTTTAAAAGTCTGCTTTGCGTTGTTGGAATAATATTTTGTATTGACTCCATTACTGATGATAAAAAGTTGAACATAATTAAACAATCCACTTCCCGAATTGAAAGACTGATGATGATAACGGTTGATTTGATTAAAAGCCTCTTTCATTTCCAATCCTCGACGTTTCAGCTCAATCTGAACCAATGGCAATCCGTTGATGAGAATGGTTACATCATATCTGTTTTTAAAATTTCCTTCCTGAGCAATTTGATTTGTTACCTGAAACTGGTTTTGGCACCAATGGTCCTGGCTGATGAATTCAATCCATTCTGAAGTGCCGTCGTCTTTTACAAAATGAAATTTATCGCGTAATGTTTTGGCTTTTTCAAAAACATTTCCTTTGGAAAGATGATTGAGGATTTTTTCAAACTCAGTATTTGAGAATGTTTTTTTGTTGTGAATTTCAAGCTGAGTTTTTAAATTTTTAATAAGGTCTGCCTCATTACATATTGTAACTTTTTTGTGACCTAACTGTTGTAACTGTTCTACTAATTTCTGCTCTAAAATATATTCCGGCTGACTTGACATTCGGGCTTGAGTTTTTTGGTTAAAACTTTGTCAAAGTTTCAGAACTTTGACAAAGTGATTTCAGTTTTCCCAAATGTAAGAAATTATCTATGATAACTACAACTATTTTAGCGCTTTAAACATCTGGTCAATTGCTTTTTTCTTCTGTTCAAGATTTGGATGCACATATAAGTTCAAAGTTGTACTGATATTGGAATGGCCGAGCAAAACACTTACGGTTTTATAGTCGCATTTACTTTCGATACATCGTGTTGCAAAACTGTGCCTTAAACCGTGAAATTTGATGTCGGGAATTTCCAAAAACCTCATCAAATTTTTGTAATAACTTCGATAAGTTCTTGGTTCTGTAGGTTTAGAATCATTGGTTAATACATAAAACGCAGGATTCACAATTTTTTTAAAAGGCTTCAGCATTCTCAATAGATCCCTGCTCATCGGGATTTCACGGATAGAGTTTTTGGTTTTAGGCGTGTCAATCAACAATTCTGTTTTTCGTTCTCCATCTTCAATCACATAAATTCTCTGAATGGTTTTTCGAATATTAATGATTCCGTTATCCGTATCAATATCCTCCCAGGTCAAGGCACAAATTTCACCAATCCGCATTCCCGAACAAAGACAGATGTAAACACCCAGATTTCTAAAGGTAAAATGCTCCTGAATATAGCTCATCACTTTTTTCTGATGCGTTCTGCTTAATACCTCAATCGTATGGGTTTCCCTAACTGTAGGATATTGCACATCAAAATTGATAAACTCAATCCATTTATTCTTTGCCCCGAACTTTAACACCATTTTCAAAACAATGAGAATATCTTTGATACTTTTCTGGCTTAATCCCTGCTCCAGTTTTTGAAATACAAACTTCTGTACATCTTCATCTTCAATCTCAGAATAGTCTTTAAATACAGGCAATAAATGGTTTTCCAGCAACAGCACATAAGCCGAAAAGGTTGATTTTTTCACATACAGCTTTTTGTCATTCTTCCATAATTCAGCGATTTCTGCCAATGTTTTCTTTCTTGTCATAATTTTTTGATTTTATATTAAAATCCTAAAGTTAAAGCCTTTGCAATAAAATCATCAAGACTACGAATTAATGAGATAAAAACTCCCTAATGTAATTGGGGAAAATTGAACTTTGGGTTTCCTAATTTACGATTTCCGGGGTTTGAGGAAGAATGGGAAGTTACTATTTTAGGAAAGTGCGTATACTCATTTGAATATGGAATGAATGCTTCGGCAATCAAATTTGACGGAGAAAATAGATATATAAGAATTACTGATATTGATGAAAGTTCTTCAAAATATAAGCCTGAATTTCCAGTATCACCTAATGGGCAACTTATAGATAAATACTTAGTTTCTGAAAATGATATTTTATTCGCAAGAACAGGTGCAAGTACAGGAAAATCTTATTTATATAATAAAGATGACGGAAAGCTCTACTT
>NZ_JAYLAA010000057.1:0-76174 GCF_035819015.1 Chryseobacterium salviniae
TGGGGGGGSGCCCCCCCCCCCCCCCGCCAAATCCAAAGAAATGAGCTCAGACAATTGCTTCAATCACGGCTAGGGCAGCAGTTATCAATTCACATTTTGTCACAAAGATCAATGTAGGTTTCAAACTACAAAAACTTATTGCCTGAAATCCTGACAACTTATCAATAGGAGCGGACTTTAGTCCGCTTTAGAAAAAGTAAACCATCAATTGGCTTTAGCCAAAGCTTATTTTATGTTTAAGCCTCACCACCAAGGAAAGATTTCTAAATTGAAAATGCATATTTCCAAACATAATACTGAACAATTCTTATATAATCCGTTGTGCATTTTGCAGATACCGCCAAGTGAATGATAATTAGATTTTTGTCTTTCTTTATTAAATGAAATGCCATTGTTTACCTTAAAAAAATAAAGATTTATTAAAAAAAAAAATTGTCTCTCTTAGCGATAAAAAAGCGCAAAGTTATACAAAGAATTATAAAAAATACTGATTATAAAGCTAAACAAAGCCGTTTCACTTATTTTCGAAAAATAATAATTCAAAATGCACAACAGGTTCTTATATAACAAAAAGTCATGAAAAAGTCATAAATTTGCTGCCAAATGAATATTTCAGCTTACATTTTAGAATATTTGAAACAATTCGGCACCGTTACGGTTCCGGATTTTGGTGTGTTTTCCCTTGAAAACTCCAAGGCCATTATCAATTCCGAAAATGGGAGCATTCTTCCTCCTGCGAGTAAAATTGTGTACACCCCTGATTATAAGGTAAAGTCTGACGAACTGGCTGCTTTTATTGCCGGTTACAAGCAGATCACTGTAGAAGCTTCCACAACGGATCTCCAAATCCAGACCGATTTCTGGAAAAAGAAACTCCAGGCAGATCAGATGCTTGAAATTCAGGGGCTCGGTATCATTTATATTGAAGAAGGCAAAACACTTTTCAAAGGAAACAGGCTCCAGTCGGATCATCCCGATTTTTATGGATTGGAAGAAATTAAGCTTGCAGATATCCATAACAATGAGCCTCCAAAAAAAGGTTCGAAAAATTCTGAAAAAGATTACCGGTTTAACAAATCTATTCTTTGGATTTTCCTGATCATCATTCCTGTTCTGGGAATTCTGTATCTGGCGTATACGCAGCAGGAACTGCTTTTCGGTGAAAAATCCTTCAGTAAAACCACTCCTTCCATCCAAACCAAAACCCACCGGATTGAAAAAGATACGGCGAAAGCACAAAAAAATATTCCACCGGTAATATCATCAGATTCACTGAAAAAGGATACTGTGGCAAAACAGAATATCAAGCCTACAGCGGAAAAACCTGTAACCAATACAGCTCCTACAAACAACACTAAGAAGAAATGGCAAAAATAAAAAAGGCGTCAGAATCTCTGACGGTAATGACGAATATCGTACTCCCCAATGATACCAACCAATTGAGAAACCTTTTCGGGGGCGAGCTGTTGGCAAGAATGGACAGGTGTGCCTCAATTTCAGCAACAAGACATTGCGAAAGAAGAGTGGTAACGGCTTCCGTGAATCATGTTTCATTTGATCATCCGATTCCCGAAGGAGGAATTGTTGTGATGGAATCCAAAGTTTCAAGGGCATTTTCAACCTCTATGGAAATTTATGTGGATGTGTGGCTGGATGATCCTATTAACCACAAAAAAATTCAGACCAATAAAGGAATTTATACTTTTGTAGCAGTTGATGAATTCAACAGGCCCATCCCGATTCCTGAAATGGAACCCGAAACTGACTTGGAAAAAGAAAGATATGCTGCTGCACTCAGAAGAAAAGAACTTTCGCTCATCCTTTCCGGAAGAATGAAACCATCTGAATCCATTGAACTTAAAAAGCTTTTCGGGGAGTCAAACTAATTAAAACACAAAAAACACAAATCTTTACACTAATTCCACAAAATACTTAAACTGTATTAAT
Source organism: Chryseobacterium salviniae (assembly GCF_035819015.1). NCBI lineage: Bacteria > Pseudomonadati > Bacteroidota > Flavobacteriia > Flavobacteriales > Weeksellaceae > Chryseobacterium > Chryseobacterium salviniae. The sequence continues at coordinate 1,948 of NZ_JAYLAA010000057.1, forward strand.
GTGAAAAGTGTATTTTTTGTTTTAGCATATGATGAAAAAAATTATTTCTGAAAATGAAATCTCGAAAATCGTGTATGAATCAGGTTATTTGATCCATAAAGTTTTAGGCCCGGGACTGTTAGAAAGCGCTTATGAAGAATGTATGTTTTATGAACTTCAGAAGCAAGGTCTTTTTGTAGAAAAAAAAACCAATGCCGTTGATTTATGAAAATGTTAAATTGGATGTTGGTTATAGACTGGATCTGTTTATTGAGAAAAAATTTATATTGGAAATAAAATCAGTAGAGTTGTTGAACAATGTACATTTAGCTCAGATTCTTACGTATCTTCGATTAAGTAATTCCAGGCTTGGAATGCTCATTAATTTTAATACTCATCAATTTAAAGATGGAGTAAAAAGAGTTATCAATGGCACGTTATGCTTGTGTCATTTGTGCAAAACCATTTGTGTCATTAGTGTTTAGAAAAATATGAAAATACTCCTCTTAGATAAAAATCATCCCTTAATCACCGAACAGCTTCTCGCAAAAAACTTTATTCTGGAAGAAGATTTCACCTCTTCTTACGATGAGGTTTGCCGTAAGATCGAAAATTATGAAGGCATCATTATCCGAAGCAGAATCCCTTTAGATAAAAACTTTCTTGAACATGCCAAAAATCTGAAATTCATTGCAAGAGTAGGCGCAGGAATGGAAAATATTGATATTCCTGTCGCTCAAAAACTGGGGATTCAGCTGATCAATTCCCCGGAAGGAAACCGAGATTCTGTAGCAGAGCATGTGGTGGGAATGCTGCTGATCCTGATGAACCGGCTTTTCATCGCTTCGCAGGAAGTGAAAAACGGGATCTGGCTTCGGGAAGAAAACAGGGGTGATGAGCTTCTGGGAAAGATGATAGGTCTTATCGGATACGGAAATATGGGTAAAGCAACGGCCAAAAGACTTTCCGGATTCGGCTGCAATGTGATTTTTCATGATATTTTGCCTGGTCTGGGTGATGAATATGCTACCCAGGTTTCCCTGGATGAACTTAAAGAAAAAGCAGAAATTCTTAGTCTGCACATTCCATTAACAGAAGAGACGCATTACCTTATAGACAGATTATTTATTTCAGAAATGAAAAACGATTTTTATTTCGTCAATACTGCAAGAGGAAAAAATGTGGAAACCAAAAGCCTGGTAGAAGCTATTAAATTAGGAAAAATAAAAGGAGCGTGTCTTGATGTACTTGAATACGAAAAATCTTCTTTTGAAAACCTGGAAACTGAAAACGAAGATCTGAAGTTTTTGCTCGAATCCGAAAAAGTAATTGTAACGCCCCATATCGCAGGCTGGACAATCCAAAGTAAGGAAAAGCTTGCGCAGGTCATTGTAGATAAGATTCTGTCAAAGTTTTCAGATCATTTTCCGTCGATTCATTAATTAACATATTTCTGAAGTATATTTTCTGATTTATTTTTATGTTAAATAATTCATAATATATAATCAATAGTAACTCATTATTTTCAGTTTTTATTAAATTGCCGCTCATTTTGAAATTCATGAGGATGCGTAATCTTGTACTTATTATCACTGCCTGTATAACCCTTCTTGCCTGTAAAAATAAAGCTGAAAATCAGGAAACTACCGTTGAAAGCACAACCAATCTCCCGAATTACGGAAATGTAGATTTAAGTAAGGTTTTTACGAAAGAAGACAGCGAGATTGCTGATAAAGCATCGCTTTCAAGATATATCGATCAGTATTACAAAAGAGTATGGGAAAAGAGCGATCTCAGCGGAGGAATTCTGGTGGCTAAAGGGGATGATATTCTGTATGAAAATTACAGAGGTTTTGCAAGAGAAGGAAATCAAAATCCTATTGACAAAAATACTCCGCTCCACGTTGCTTCCGTATCAAAAACACTTACTGCGATGGCAGTGCTTAAGCTGGTAGAAGCCGGAAAAATAAATCTGGACGATCATCTTACAAAGTTTTTTCCTGGATTTCCTTATCCGGATGTTACGGTTAAAACATTACTTGATCAAAGAAGCGGCCTCCCGAAATATGAATATTTTATCACCAAAATACAACCGGCTCCTGCTGAGCTATCCAAAGCTTTCATTACCAACCAGGATATTCTGAATATGATGATTAGATACAAGCCTGATCTTGCAAGGGAAACGGACACAGGTTTCATGTACTGCAATACCAATTTTGCCATGCTTGCGCTGCTGATTGAAAAGGTTACCAATACTCCTTTTCCACAAGCCATGAAAGAAATGGTTTTTGATCCTCTTAAAATGAAAAATACATTTATTTTTCAGAAAGAAAATATTCCTACGGCGTCGCAATCATTTTATTATGGAGGAAACAGGCTTTATCCCTTAGACCGCCTGGATCTCATTTATGGGGATAAAAATGTGTACACTACACCAAGAGATCTTTACAATTTCTCCAAAGCCATGTTTTCAAAAGATTTTTTAAAGCCTGAGCTTATGGAACAGATTTTTGCTCCGTACAGCAATGAAAAAGCAGGAATGAATAATTACGGGTTGGGTTTCAGGATGAAAATTTTCGATAATGGCGAAAAACTTACCTACCACAACGGGTGGTGGCACGGTACAAATTCTGTGTTTGCACATTTGCTGAAATCAAAAGTAACGATTATCGCAATCGGGAACAAATATTCAGGAAAGGTGTATACGGCACTTGCCCTGTCTGGATTATTTGAAGATTTCCCTTCACAGAAAGATAAACTCCACAGTGTGATGAGCGATGATAAAGATTCATTAAAGGGACATGTTGAAGTTTATGGAGAATAATGTTTATTTTTGTGTAAATTTCTTCATGAAAAGATTTCTTTTATTATTTGTCATTGGCTTTCTTTTGCAGTCGTGTGCAAGGGTAGGTTCGCCTGTAGGAGGCCTGAAAGACTCATTAGCGCCAAAGTTTCTAAGTTCAAATATTGATACCACGAGAATCAATGTGCCAAGAGATATCAAAGAGCTGCGCCTTGATTTCGACGAATATGTTACGCTGAAAGATATTAATAAGAACCTTAGCATATCACCTCCGATACAAAATATTACCCGGATTATACCTTCCAGTATTGCCAATAAGTTCGTTCTTATCCAATGGAAAGATACTCTGCGGACCAATACCACCTACAATTTCAACTTCGGAAATGCTATTGCGGATAATAATGAGAGTAATGTTTTAAGATATTTCAATTTTGCATTTTCTACTGGTGATAAGCTGGATGATTTTTTTATCAGCGGAGAGGTAAAAGATGCATTGTCACTCAAAAAGGCAGGCGAAAATAAATTTGTTGTAGGCATTTATCAGGTAAAAGATACTATTGATTACAAACAGAAACCTTATTACATCACAAAAGTGGATGATGACGGTTATTATGAGCTGAATTATCTTGCTCCCGGAAAATACAGAATTGTTGCATTTGACGATGAAAACGGGAACTCCATATACGATCCGGGAAAAGAAAAAATAGGCTTTCAGAAAGAATCTGTTGATGTAGAAAAATCAATTTCCGGATTAAATGTAAAACTCTATCCGTCTAAAAAACCGGTAAAATATCTTGAAATGAAGGAAGTTCCGGGAGGTGTTTTAATGACATTTGAAGGCCGGCCGGATAGTATAAGAGTGCAGTCGCAGAGCGAAAAGCTAACGGATTACAAAGTTACGCACACTCCCAAATCGGATTCCGTAAGAATCTGGTTTGATGCGGTGAAAAGCAATCTCGGGCAAACCACCGTTGAAAACCTTAAGTTCGGGTATAATGCCGGAACTAAAAAAGATACACTTTATAGTGCTTCTCTTTTCTACCGTTACAACACGAAAAACGCAATGGATGTAAACAGTGATAACGGTGGCGGAATGCTTCCTCCTAAAGAAAATTTTAAGATAAGTTCAAACTATTATATCACAAGCATTAATACAGATAAATGGGCCTTCAGGGCAGAAGGGGACAGCCTTAATACACTTCCTTTTACAGCAAGGATTTCTGAAACTAATCCTTATCAGATAATCGTAAATGCAGATTTCGTTTCTGGTAAAAAGTATCAGCTTACCGTACCTAAAGAAACGGTTTCTTCATTCTATGCTAAAAATTATCAGTCAAAACGTTTTGATTTTGAAGCAGATAAAGTTGAAAATTATGGAAGCCTTACTTTTAAGCTTGAAAATGCACCTTCATCCAGCTATTGGATTCAGCTGGTGGACAGCTCGGAAAATGTCCTTTATCAAAAATACACCAAAGGCAGCGATGTGAAATTTGATATCCTCAAACCTGCAGAATATATCGTGCGCATACTTGTCGATAATAATGAAAATAAGTATTGGGATGAAGCAAATTTTCAGAATGAAACTTTTGCAGAAGATTCCTATATTTATTATAAAACGGTAATTGTAAGGCCTTTATGGGACAGCAATGAAACCTGGGATCTAAAAGATACAAGAGCATTGGATACATCCAAGCTCGGAACTCAAAAAACAGATAATAATACCACACCAACCCCTCCTTCTAATTCTGTTATTCCCGCAACCGGAACAAGACCCGAACTGAAAAACGACAGAAATATATTGAAGCCGACAAGGTAATAATGAAAATATTTAAAAAAATACTTTTTTGGTGTTTGGTAGGCTTTGCCCTGATTCAGTTTATTCCAACAGATAAAGTAAATAAGCCAGTTGACCGTAAAGTCAATTTTGTAGATGCAAAAAAAACACCGCCAAAAATCAGGAGACTTATTAAAGATGCCTGTTACGACTGCCATTCGGATGAAACGGTATATCCCGGCTATGCTTATATCGCGCCAATTTCCTGGTCTGTGAAAAGCCATATCAATGAAGGCAGAGAGCATCTTAACTTTTCGATTTGGGAAATGTATAATCAGGACTTAAAAAAAAGCATGCTGGAAAAGTCTGCTCAAACCATACAAAACAAAACCATGCCTATGCCCGGCTATATGGTGTATCACAAAGAAGCCAATTTATCCGAAGCAGAAAGGATGCTGCTTATTAAGTATTTCGAAGAAATGCTGAAAACAAAAACATACTAAAAATTCCACAGATTATTACCATTCATTTCATCTGTGGAATTGTACATGCTATTAATACTGTAAGTAGTTTTCAAAAAATTTTTTCTGTGAATCAAATGCAATTTCATCGAGATTCAATTCATCCTTAAGAATCCAAACGGCATCTGAAATTTCAGAAATATCAAGTTGCACCTTAAACTTTTCCGAAACTTTATATTCGTAAAAAAGATCGATTGTGTTATAATCTATTTCTTTATACTGATATACATTCGGAAGGCTCGTAAGGTATTTTAAATTTGAAATATCAACCTCAAGCTGCAGCTCTTCAAAAAGCTCTCTCCTGCAGGTTTCCTCTGCACTTTCCCTGGGGTCTACAAAACCTCCCGGGAGATCAAGCTTTCCTTTTTTCGGGTCTCTGTTCCTTCTGGTAAGGTAAATCTCATTTTCAAATCGTATAACCACAGCAACCGCTCCGGCTACATTATTATAAAGGGTGAAATTACATTCGGGGCAGCTCCATTTTTTTTCGTCGTCCCAGTTCAGAGATTCTTTGCCGCAGCTTGGGCAATATTTTAATATTTTCATTGGGCAATATTAATATTTCTCGGGTGGTAATTTAAAATAACATCCCGGAGTTCTTCGGTTTTAAGGTGGGTATAAATTTCCGTGCTGGTGATGCTGGAATGTCCCAGCATTTCCTGGATATAGCGGAGATCTGCACCATTTTGAAGCAAATGTGTTGCAAAAGAATGCCTGAAGGTGTGCGGAGAAATTTTCTTGCTCACGCCTGCCTTATCTGTAAGTTCTTTTATAATTAAAAATACGATTACTCTCGACATGGAAGTTCCTCTGCTGTTCAGAAACAGCGTGTCCTCATATCTTTTACTGATTCTTATTTTAGAACGGACTTCCGAGATGTAGTTTAACAGCAAAGTCGCTGTGTAGTCTGCAAGCGGAACGAAACGGATCTTCTTGCCTTTTCCAAGCACTTTAATATAATTTTCTTGGAAATTGATGTTCGAAATTTTCAGTTCAATAAGCTCCGAAACACGCAGGCCGCATCCGTAAAGCACTTCGATGATGCACTGGTTCCTTTTTCCAAGATCAGAATCCAGTTCGATGGCACCGATAATTTTGTTGATGTCCGGAAGGGTTAAAGTGTCCGGTAGATAAAGACCGAGTTTTGGGCCTTCTAATAAAGTGGCCGGGTTGTCTTTGCGACATTCGTCTTCAACAAGATATTTGAAAAATGCCTTTATAGACGAGATCCATCTTGCCTGCGAACGTTCGCTGAATTTTTTTTTGGAAAGATTAAAAATGTATTCCTGTAGGTTTTCATATTGAATGATATCTGGCCCCACATTTTCTAAATCTTCTTCTGCGTATTCTTTTAATTTTTTAATATCCCTAATATACGCATCAAGAGTGTTTTCTGAAAAATTTCTTTCGAAACGAAGAAAAATTTCAAAGTCCTTAATTTTTTCATCCCAAGTCATGTTGTGTTATTTTTTTAATTCATATTCCGAAATTTGCATTATTTCAATACCGTGGTTTTTTAAAAATGATATTCCGTCGTCGTCTGAATACTCATTAATGTATACAAGCCTTGTGATTCCGGCCTGTAAAATGAGTTTGCTGCATTCTTTGCAAGGAGACAATGTGAGATATAGCGTAGCTCCTTTTGCAGACTGAGTTGAAGCGGCAAGCTTTAAAATGGCGTTGGCTTCTGCATGAAGCACATACCAGTGTGTTTTGCCTTCTTTGTCCTCACAGCAGTTTTCAAAACCTGATGGGGTACCATTGTAACCATCTGAAATAATCATCCTATCTTTTACGATAAGAGCTCCTACCTGCTTTCGTTTACAGTAGGAAAGTTTTGCCCACTCCTGAGCCATTTTTAGATAAGCTTTATCAAACTTATTCATACAGCAACATCGTTTTTTCGAAATAATTTTTATTAAGGGAAGATTTAGAAGCTAGGTTTTCTTTTTTCAAGAAACGCAGAAACTCCTTCTTTTTTATCATCTAAGTCAAAAAGCTCTCCGAAATATTTAATCTCGGTTTCAAAACCTTTATCCGTATCTGATAAGTTTACAGCATGAATTGCTTTAGCTATTGCCATTGGGGAATTGTGAGCAATAACGTTGGCCAATTCTTTTGCTTTGGTTAATAATTCTTCAACAGGGTACACTTCATTCACCAGCCCGATTTCCTTCGCTCTCTGAGCAGGAACCATCTTGGCAGAGAAGATTATTTCGTTGGCAATACCTTTTCCTACAAGCTTCGGAAGTCTTTGAGTTCCTCCGTAACCGGGAATTAATCCCAGTGTTACTTCAGGTAATCCCAATTTGGCATTTTCCGATGCATATCTGATGTGGCAAGCCATGGCAAGCTCGAGACCGCCACCCAGCGCAAAACCGTTTACGGCTGCAATCACAGGCTTGGTCATGTTTTCTATCTTATTGAATAATGAATTTTGTCCGTTTCTGGCAAGCTCTTCTGCTTTTTCCTGTCCAAAATCGCTGAACTCTTTAATGTCGGCACCAGCAACGAAAGACTTTTCGCCGCTTCCGGTAAGAATGATCACTCTGCATGCCGCATCTGTGTTCAGCTCTTCCAGCGCTGAGCCAAGTTCACTGATTGTTTGGGCATTTAATGCATTTAAACTTTCAGGACGGTTTATGGTAATTACAGATATTTTATTTTGTTTATCTAATAATATGTTTTCGTAACCCATTTTTCAACTGATAAAATATTATTTTGTGCAAATTATAAATTTTTTATAAAAAAAAGGAAAAAAAGTCAATCTTTTTTTCCTTTCATTATATTTGTTGTGTTCAAGATCATTATTTAGAATGATTCATCATATTGGCATCAATAACAACATTAAGCTGCGTAGCCACTTTCATTCCCAACTCGATATTCGCTCTGAAAAAATGGCAAAGCTGACGGTTGATGATTTCATCTCTTTTAGGACCTGTAATTCCCTTCATGCTTCCTACAATATTACTTACGAGATTTTGTCTGTCTTCAGGACTCATCGCTTTGGAGTATAATAATCCGGGCTGCGTATAATGATCGTCATCATTTTCATTTCTGCTGTAGTTGGCAACATGAGCACTGTCCAGTTCATATTCATAATTTTTATAGGATGAATCCGGTTTAATGTCATCAAAACTGTTCGGATGGTAGTTTGGCTTATCCTGATAATGGCTGGAGTCTGCCATAAAACCATCGCGTTGGTAATTGTTTACGGCAAAAGGGCATCTGTTCACTTCAAGATGATGGGCATTTACGCCAACTCTGTAGCGGTGAGCATCAGGATAAGAGAATAATCTTCCCTGAAGCATTTTATCCGGAGAAAAGCTGATTCCGTTGATGAGATTGCTTGGTGAGAAAGTAGATTGCTCAACGTGTGCAAAATAATTTACCGGAATTTCGTTTAATTCCATTTCCCCTACCTCGATTAAAGGGAAATCTCCCTGAAACCATACTTTAGTAATATCAAAAGGGTTCCATCTGAAATCTCTGGACTGCTCTTCTGTCATTACCTGGATGTACATTGTCCATTTAGGGAAGTTTCCTTCTTCAATGGCATTACACATATCCTCCTGGGCAAAATCGGGATTCTCACCGGCCATTTTTACGGCTTCAGCATCCGTGAAATTTTTGATTCCCTGCTTTGTTTTCAGATGGAATTTTACCCATACTCTCTCATTTTTATCATTAATCATCGAAAAAGTATGAGATCCAAAACCATGCATGTGGCGGTATCCGTACGGTGTTCCCCTGTCTGACATTAAGATTAATACCTGATGCAGCGATTCGGGATTAAGGCTCCAGAAATCCCACATCATGGTAGCGCTTTTTAGATTGGTTTTCGGAACTCTTTTCTGGGTATGTATAAAATCGGGGAATTTTTTAGCATCTTTAATAAAGAAAACCGGTGTGTTATTTCCTACGAGATCCCAGTTTCCATCCTCGGTATAAAATTTTAGAGCAAAGCCTCTCGGATCTCTTGCGGTGTCTGCGCTTCCTTTTTCTCCACCCACAGTTGAGAAACGGGCAAACATCCTGCATGAGTTTCCTATTTTAGAAAATAATTTTGCTTTTGTATATTGGCTGATGTCATGTGTTACAGTAAAAGTTCCGTAAGCACCGGTACCTTTGGCATGAACAATTCTTTCCGGGATTCTTTCTCTTACAAAATGAGCCAGATTTTCCTGTAAAACGAAATCCTGCAACAAAACCGGACCTCTTGGCCCTACTGTCTGCGAATCCTGATGCTCATAATAAGGAGCGCCATTGCTTAACGTTAATTTTTTAGAATCCATATACTTATGATTTGTTTAGCAGTCTTTTATAATTAGCAGTCTGTATAGACGTATTAAATATCAAATTTACTTTAATTTTTAATTACAAATGGCAAAAACATTTTATCTTTGTCATAGATAATATTAATCAGATGAACATTCAGCAACTGGAGTATCTTATCGCAGTAGATAAGTATAAACATTTTGGTAAAGCGGCTCAAGCATGCTTTATTACTCAGCCTACGTTAAGTGCAATGATACAGAAATTTGAGGATGAACTGGATGTGAAGGTTTTTGACAGAACCACCCACCCGATTCGTACCACAGATGTGGGGCTTCAGATCATCGATCAGGCGAAGGTAATTATAGAATCTGTCAATGAACTGAAAAATAAAGCCAATCTTTTAAATAATATTTTAGGAGGTACCATTAATATAGGAATCATTCCTACTGTTTCTTCTTTTATCCTTCCTACTGAAATTTTTAAATTTTTGGAAGACAATCCGAAAATCCAGATGAATGTAAAGGAAATGACAACAGACAACATCATCAAGGCACTGAAAGCCGGTGAACTGGATGCCGGAATTATTTCCACACCTTATGATTCTGCAGATGAATTTTATCAGGACTTCCTTTTTAATGAAGAACTGATGATCTACAGCTCCGATACGGAAGCCAATAAGAAAAATTCTTACGTAGTTCCGGAAGAACTGAATGCGGAAAAAGTTTGGCTGCTGGAAGAAGGAAATTGCCTGAGAAATCAATTTGAAAATATCTGCCACCTGAAAGAAAATACATTGAAACCGAAAAACCTCGATTTTTTAGCTTCCAATATTCAGACGTTGGTTCATATGGTAGATAAAGTAGGAGGAATCAGTATTTTACCGGAGCTTGCGCTGAGCCAGCTTTCCGACAAGCAGAAAGAAAATGTTTTCAGATTTAAAAAACCTTTTCCATACAGAGAAATCAGCATCATTTATTATAAGCCGACATTCAAGCAGAAGATTATTGACGAATTGTCGCATTCCATCAGAACTTCACTGGAGAAAAAGCTTAATTATCACGAAAATCCAAAAGAATTCGTAAGCATAAAACCACAATAATTTCTTATTGTTAAAGAGCTGATAAGCTGCTATTTTCAAGAAAATTACAATAACCCTGCAAAAATTTGAGTATTAAAAAAATAGTACTTAAATTTGCGCACGTTTACGAACGAGGAAAAATTTGTCCTGATTGCAACCTCTATAAAAAAATGCTAAAACAGTATTTCTTTTTAGCCATACCGACAATTATTCTTATTTTTCTTCGTTAATTTTAATCTAAAACAAATAGAGTAATATGTCTTATTTATTTACGTCTGAATCCGTTTCAGAAGGACATCCGGATAAAGTTGCCGATCAGATTTCTGATGCATTGATCGATCATTTTTTAGCATACGATAAAAACTCAAAAGTTGCTTGTGAAACCCTTGTTACAACAGGCCAGGTGGTACTTGCCGGTGAAGTAAAATCGGATGCATATCTTGATGTACAGACGATTGCCAGAGAAGTAATTAACGGAATTGGCTATACCAAGGGAGAATATATGTTTAACGGAGATTCGTGCGGTGTGATTTCTGCAATCCACGAGCAGTCTCCGGATATTAACCAGGGTGTCGACAGAGCGGTAGATGATGAATCTTTTGAAGCGAAAGCCAATGCTCAGGGAGCCGGTGACCAGGGAATGATGTTCGGGTATGCAACCAATGAAACGGCTAATTACATGCCTTTGGCACTGGATCTTGCGCATACTATTCTTAAAGAACTTTCTGCGATCAGAAGAGAAAATTCAGAAATCACATATCTTCGTCCCGATGCAAAAAGCCAGGTTACAATTGAGTATTCTGATGATCATAAGCCAATCAGAATTGATTCTATTGTTGTTTCTACACAACATGATGATTTCGGAACTGAAGAAGAAATGCTGAACAAAATCAGAGAAGACATTAAAAATATTCTGATCCCAAGAGTGGTGGCTTTGCAGTCTGATGAGATTAAAGCACTATTTAATGATCAGATCAAATATCATATCAACCCGACAGGAAAGTTTGTAATTGGAGGTCCTCACGGAGATACGGGTCTTACAGGAAGGAAGATTATTGTTGATACCTATGGAGGTAAAGGCGCTCACGGAGGTGGAGCTTTCTCCGGAAAAGATCCATCAAAAGTAGACAGAAGTGCTGCGTATGCGACAAGACATATCGCTAAAAATCTTGTTGCTGCGGGAGTTGCAGATGAAGTTTTGGTTCAGGTATCTTATGCAATTGGTGTTGCAGAGCCTTGTGGCTTGTACATCAATACCTATGGTACTGCGAAAGTTGACCTTCACGATGGAGCTATTGCAAAAAAAGTTTCTGAGATATTCGATCTTAGACCTTACGCTATTGAGCAGAATCTGAAACTAAGAAATCCTATTTATCAGGAAACAGCTTCTTACGGACACATGGGGAAAGAGCATTATGTTGCTGATAAAACCTTTAACAAGGGACAGAAAAACGAGCTAACCCTTACCGGCCTGGAGTTCTTTACGTGGGAGAAATTAGACAAAGTAGAAGAAATTAAGTCCGCTTTCGGAATTTAATCTTCAAAAATAAATCATCAAACAGCTGCTTTATCTTTCAGGTAAGGCAGTTTTTTTTAATTTTACATAAAATAGAACAGAACATGAATAAAGCAGGAATCGTCATCAGCATTCTAACCGTATTTTTTCTTGGCCCATTTGCTAAAGCCCAGCTTACCGTACATAAAATGATAAGTGTAGGCTATACTTATCAGAATCAAAGTTTTGGCGATGTGGGAGGGAAGTTGCTTTTTCTGAAGAATGATGATGTAATTTATCGTCTTGGGGCATCAGCCATGATGGGATCTGCCAATTCGCAGTTTGCAATCATGCCGAAAGTTTCTACCGATGTTTTATTAAACTTTCAGAAAAATGTAGATTTTTATCATTCATATTATTTTCTGATCGGTGCGGAAGGAACCAATAAATACATTGCTCCCAAAGTTGGTTTTACCCTGTTCGGGATTCTGGATCTTACAGGCGGCTATGCATTTCCGATAGGAAACAGCGGAATAAACAACAAAGAATTAAAAGGACTGAATATTAATTTTACACTAAATATCCCTACTGTATTCATTCACGATATGTTTAAGTGATTTTTTTTAAATTTTTCTCTTAAAAATTTAATAATAGGTTAACAGTTATTAAAATTTTATTATATTTACATCATTAAAAATTGTATCCGCCTATTGATTATACTTTACTCTGAAGAATTGTTTTGTATTTACCGCTGAAACCAGATGAAAAATCTGGAAAGTGTTTTTTCAGCAAAAAAGTATTGAGAAGAAGTTATGAAATCAAAATCGGATAGTTTACTTATTTCCCTTTATCAAAAAGGAGACGAAGAGGCGTTGTCGACCCTTATCCACCGCCATCAGAGAGAACTGTTTACATTCATTTTTTACAAAATTAATGATGAAGATCTGGCGAATGATGTTTTTCAGGATACATTCATGAAAATCATTGTTATGCTGAAGGAAGGACGTTATAACGAAGAAGGAAAATTTATTCTTTGGGCAAAAAGAATTGCTCATAATCTTATTATCGACCATTTCAGGGCAAAATCCAAGAACATAAAAGTGTCGGAAACAACTTTTGAAACCGAAGAGTATTCTATTTTTGACTTGTTGAGAGAGCCTTCTGAGAATATTGAAGATCAGATGGTAACCAACCAGATCCAGGAAGATCTTTTAAAAATGCTGCAATTCCTGCCCGAGAATCAGCAGGAAGTAATTAAATTAAGATTTTTTGACGGATTAAGTTTCAAGGAAATTGCAGATCATACCGACATGAGTATCAATACCACATTGGGCCGTGTAAGGTATGCATTGATCAACCTGAGAAAAATCATGGAAGAAAATAATATTGTCTTGACACGATAGATAATAATTTCGGAAAATTCTCGTTTTAAGGAAAAACATTTAACCGCCTATGAGAAAAAATGATTCCTTAAAAGTGAAAACTTTGAAACCAAAAAAACAAACAATTGAGTTTCTGCTCAATTTTTCGAAGAATCTTGAGGTTGTAAAAACCAAGAGCAAGAATTATCCGATTTCCAAAAATTAAAATTAATTTTGTGCTGTATGAAAATTCAGCACATTTTTTTTGATCTCGACAATACCCTCTGGGATCACCGCAGAAATGCCTATCTTACCATAAAAGATTTATTTGAAAAGGAAGAAATCAATTTAAAATACAATATTGATTTTGAAGAGTTTCATTCGGTTTATCATGATATTAATGAAAAACTTTGGGAAGATATCCGTGACGGAATTATTGATAAGGCATATTTAAGAAAGCACCGTTTTTATGATACCTTTAAACATTTCAATGTTGATGACGAAAAGTTGTCCATGTATTTTGAAGAACATTTTTTAGATAGAATTTTAAATTATAATGAGCTCGTTGAAGGAACAGAATATATTCTGGAATATCTTAAAACGAAACAATATTCGCTGCACATTATCTCTAATGGATTTAAAGAAGTAACGGAAAGAAAATGTATTTTATCAGGAATCGCTCCTTATTTTCAGACTATTACCAGTGCAGATTCGGTTGGTGTGAGAAAGCCGCGTCCTGAGATTTTTGAATATTCCTTAAAGCTTGCCGGAGCAGCCAAAGAAGAAAGTATTCTGATCGGTGACGACTGGATCGCTGATGTTGTTGGCGCACAAAATTTCGGAATGGATGTAATTTTTTTCGATGTTTTGAAGGAAAACAAGCAGGAAAAAGGACTAAAAGCTGTACAGCATCTTTTGCAGATTAAAGAATATTTATAAATTTTAAAAGTTTCGGGGGCACCAAAGGTCCCCCCGAAACTATATCATCCAGTTTAAGAAACTTAAATTCCCAAACTTTTTCTCACTCTGGTAATCGTTTCCGTAGCAATTACTCTTGTTTTTGCAGCGCCTTCCTGAAGTTTCGCTTCCAGCTCCTCAAGGTTATTCATATAATAAGAGAAAAGTGCTCTTTCTTTTTCAAATCTTGTTAAAATCAAATCCAGAAGTTCCTTTTTCGCATGACCGTAACCGAAATTACCGGCCAGATATTTTGCTCTTAATTCTTCTGTTTGTTCAGGAGTTGCGATCAGCTGATAGATTGCAAAAACCTTGTCAGTTTCAGGATCTTTAGGCTCTTCCAGTGATTTAGAATCTGTTTCAATGCTCATGACCTGCTTTTTCAGCTCTTTTTCAGGAAGGAATATGTTAATAATGTTTCCTCTGGATTTAGACATTTTATGGCCGTCAATTCCGGGAACATATTTGGTATTTTCCTGGAGTTCAGATTGAGGCAGCACAAACACTTCACCCATCTGATTATTAAATCGTGAAGCCACATCACGGGCAATTTCCAGATGCTGAAGCTGATCTTTTCCTACCGGAACAATTTCTGCGTCATACAATAAAATATCGGCAGCCATTAAAATAGGATAAGTAAACAAGCCTGCATTCACGTCCTGTAATCGGTCAGCCTTGTCCTTGAAAGAATGTGCCAACGTTAATCTCTGGTACGGAAAAAAACATGATAAATGCCAAGAAAGTTCACAGGTTTCAGGAATGTCACTTTGCCTGTAAAAATAGGTTTTTTCGGTATCCAGCCCACAAGCAAGCCAAGCCGCAGCAATTTCGTAGGTGTTTTGTTTAAGCACTTCTGCATCTTTGATCTGCGTTAAAGAATGCAGATTCGCAATGAATAAAAATGATTCGTTTCCTTCCTGCTTTGATAGCTCAATTGCAGGAATAATAGCACCCAAAAGGTTTCCCAGGTGCGGAGTTCCGGTGGCTTGAATGCCGGTAAGAATTCTTGACATTGTTTGAAATTTATATTTAAAATTAATGAATTGCAAATTTAATTAATTCTCCCGCAGATTCCATGATTACAGAGATGTTTATATGTTGATTTTTGAAGATCAATAGGGGCGGACTTTAGTCCGCCTACATAAAATATACAAATTGCGCTTTAGCCAAAATTTAATATTATCAAATAAACATTTTTAATTAGCAAAATCAACAAATGCAAACATTAAGGAATCAAAACTTTATCACCACCAAACTTAGGCTCTACACCAAAAATCAAATCCCAATAAGCTTTTGCTTTAGCAAGATATTCTCTCATATTGGTTTTGAAGCCCGCATATTTATTCACATCTTCAGCATTGAATCCGAAAGCTTCCATCCCGTTTTGTCTTGCCAGAAATACGGCTCTTTCATTGTGGAACTTCTGGGAAATAATAATCAGTTTTGTCTGCCCGAAAATCTCTTTTGCCCTTACCACAGAATCAAGCGTTCTGAAGCCTGCAAAATCAAGAAAAATTCTATCCTGTGGAATGCCATGTTCCATTAAGGCGAGCTGCATATCTTCAGGTTCATTGTAATCTTTCCTGCTATTGTCGCCGCTTACAACGATGTATTGTATTTTCCCGGTTTTATACAATTCCACAACGGCATAAATCCGGTTGTAGAAATAAGCATTAGGAAAACCGTTATTTAAGCTTTTGCTTGTACCCAGCAGCAAACCTGTTTTCATTGGGGGAAGATCAGCCGTTGTATAAGAAAGAAATGGATCACTGTTTTTTTTGATGCTGTAATTGGACCAGGCTATAAAAAGAATTCCTGCGACGAGAAGAAGCAGGAAAATCTTAAATAAGTTCTTGAATATTTTCATCGTGTGTATAAAATTCCTTAAAATTCCAAGCCGTTCGGGAATGCTTTTTTTCTGAAAATCAATAGCAATGCGGCTCCAACAGTTATTGCAGAATCTGCCACATTAAAAATATACTTAAAAAATTCAATATGTTTTCCTCCGATTAGCGGCCAGCTTTCAGGAACATTCCAGTCTACCAAAGGGAAATGGAGCATATCCACTACACAACCTCTCATAAAGGTAGAATATCCTTCACCGAAAGTGGTGAATTTAGAAATTCCGCCATAGCCGATCCATCGGTCGATACTTGCATCGTATACGGTTCCGCTGTCGAAAATCAAACCGTAAAACATTCCGTCAATCAAATTGCCGATTGCTCCTGCAAAGATCATGGCCATCGGAATCAGAAGATAATTGGATTCTCCTCTCTGTAACCATTTTTTAAATAAATAAATCATGCCTCCTATCAGGAAAATCCTCACGATAACCAGGAAATATTTTCCGATAACGCCTCCGAAGTGAAGGCCGTACGCCATTCCCGGATTTTCCACAAAAGTAAGCTTGAAGCCCGGAAGAACAGGAACGCTGTCATCAAGGTTAAAATGGGTTTTTACATAGATTTTTGATGCCTGATCTATTAATAAAATAAGTAAGGTTACCAATACGATCTTTTTCATTATAATCCTTTAGGTTTAGACAGTTTTGCTATTTTTTCGTTTTTCCTGTATACGATTTTTTTGATCGTTTTCTGGTTGTGATGCGTATTTTTGGTATGGAATTTTTCGAACTTAATGTTCATTTCTTTTAGAACGCTTTTCAGCGCGCTGAGTTCCATTGCATTTTTCGGATGTACAATTATGGATTCCACTTTTTTAATTTAAATTATTTTTTGGACAGCTCATCAAGCCTTTTTCTATCTTTAGGCGAAAGATCGTTGATTCCGTTTTTGCCCATTTTGCTTAAAAGCGTGTCAATTTCTTTTTCCCTCTCGCGTTTGTCAGAATTAAACCGGTCATCAATCGTATAGTTTTTCTGTTTCTCCGGGAAAAACCGATTCCTGATCCGGTCTCTGTAAACAAAGCCCAGAATAACTATGATGATTAGGATTAAAATGAACAAATCACTCATGAATATATACTAAAAATTAGGTTTATAAAGTATTTGTCAAAAATACAATATAAACCCAAATTTATAATATCAACCTCCCGGTTATTTTTGCATATTTTTCGCTTCAATGCTCAGTGTTGCATGAGGAACGGCCAGCAATCTTTCTTTAGGAATGAGTTTTCCGGTTACCCTGCAAACGCCGTAAGTTTTGTTTTCAATTCTTATCAGAGCGTTTTTAAGATCCCGAACAAATTTTTCCTGTCTTCCGGCCAAAATAGAATTCTGCTCCTTGCTTAATGTTTCAGCACCTTCTTCAAAGGCTTTAAACGTGGGCGAAGTATCATCCGTGCCGTTGTTCTGGTCGTTGATGAAACTTTCTCGGATCAGTTTCAAATCATTTTCCGCTTTTTCTATTTTTTCCTTAATGATTGCTTTAAATTCTTGTAAATCAGCATCACTGTATCTTACTCTTTCGTCTGACATGGTTCTTTTCTCTTTTTTAATAAAATTATGAAATGGAATTTGAAAAACAATAACTATATGTTAAATTTTTTCAACATTTATCTTAAAATTAACTTCATCTATTTCAATTTCGTTAAAATTTGAAAGTGAAGATACAATTTCTATTTTATCTGACAAGACTTCCGAAGAAATATATTCTTCGTTTTTCCTGATGTCATCAATGAAAGGAGAGGTGTCTTCCACAGAGATCAAGATTCTGTCCGTCAAATCGAAATCTTTATCTTTTCGCAGGTTTTGAATCCTATTGATGAATTCTCTTGCGATCCCTTCAGATTTTAATTCATCTGTTAGCGTCAAATCTAATGCCACAGTTGTTTTTCCATCGGAAGTTACCGTCCATCCCGGAATATCTTTTGTGGAAATTTCAACATCATCAAGGGTAATTTCATATCCCTGAATTTCTAATTTCCCATCTTTTTCAAGTTGTGAAATTTGGTCTGCATTGAAATTAGCGATCTCACCTCCCACGGTTTTCATGTCTTTTCCTAGTTTAGGACCTAATGCCTTAAAATTCGGTTTGATCTGTTTTACAATAAGATGCGATGCTTCTTCCGCATTAATTAATTGAATTTCTTTAACATTTACTTCCTGCTTGATCAGCTCTGAAACGGCTGAAATCTGTTCCTCTGTTTTAGAATCCAAAACAGGAATTAACACTTTTTGCAAAGGCTGTCGGACTTTTACATTTTCTTTCTTTCTCAAAGAGAAAACCATACTGGTAATATTCTGCGCCAAATGCGTTTTTTCAACCAGATCCTGATCAATTAAACTTTCATCGGCAACCGGGAAGTCTGTTAAGTGAACAGATTCAAAATTTTCTTTTCCTGTCGCGTTGTTAAGATCCTGGTACAATTGATCCATAAAGAATGGGGCAATCGGCGCGGATAATTTGGCAACCGTTTCAAGACAGGTGTATAAAGTCTGGTAAGCCGAGATTTTATCTTCAGAATAATCTCCTTTCCAGAAACGTCTTCTGCACAATCTTACGTACCAGTTGGATAAATTGTCATTTACAAAAGTACTGATGGCTCTGGCAACTCTTGTCGGTTCGTAATCTTCATAAAATGCTTTAACTTCTTTGATAAGAAGGTTTAATTCCGATAAAATCCAACGGTCGATTTCAGGCCTGTTTTGAACTGCGGGTTCAGCGAATTTAAATCCGTCAACATTCGCATATAAAGCAAAGAACGAATACGTATTGTATAATGTTCCGAAGAATTTTCTTCTCACTTCATCAATACCTTCGATATCAAATTTCAGGTTTTCCCACGGATTGGCGTTTGAAATCATATACCAGCGTGTTGCATCCGGACCGTACACTGCAAGTGTTTCAAACGGATCTACTGCGTTTCCTAAACGTTTTGACATTTTCTGGCCGTTTTTATCCAAAACAAGCCCGTTACTCATCACATTTTTATAAGCCACCGAATCAAAAACTGCCGTTCCTATCGCATGAAGTGTATAGAACCAGCCTCGTGTCTGGTCAACACCTTCCGCTATGAAATCTGCAGGGAAAGCTTTATTCGTATCAATTAATTCTTTATTCTCAAAAGGATAATGCAGCTGCGCATACGGCATGGCTCCCGAATCGAACCAAACGTCGATCAGGTCGCTTTCTCTCTTCATAGGATTTCCTGAATCTGAAACGAGAATTACCTTATCAACCACATTTTTGTGAAGATCAACCAATTCGTAATTGGATTCGGACATATTTCCGATGATAAAACCTTTGAACGGATTTTCTTTCATCAATCCTGCTTCAACAGATTTTTCGATTTCATTATATAATTCTTCTACAGATCCGATGATTTTCTCCTCCTTCAGATCAGCTGTTCTCCAGATCGGCAATGGAATTCCCCAGTATCTTGAACGGGAAAGATTCCAGTCGTTTACATTTTCCAGCCAGTTGGCGAAACGTCCTTCTCCGGTTGATTTCGGCTTCCAGTTTATTTCTTTGTTTAAATCTACCAGCCTGTCTTTCACTGCGGTCATTTTTACAAACCATGAATCCAGCGGGTAATATAACAATGGTTCATCTGTTCGCCAGCTGTGTGGATATGAGTGAACATATTTCTCTACTTTGAAAGCCTTGTTTTCTTTTCTTAATTTTAAAGCAATTCTCTCATCAACAGAAAGATACGCTTTTAAATCTGAAATAATAGGTTTCAGGTTTTCTTTTTGGATTTTAAATTCAGTCTCTTTTTCTGCTTCGCTAAGGTATTCCCCTTTTACATATTCATTCGCAAAACCGTAGATTTCGTCGTTTACCTGAGGTAAAAATCTTCCCTGTAAATCTACCAACGGCACTGGATTTCCGTTTTTATCCAAAACAAGCATCGGCGGAACTTCCGGAGTGGCTTCTTTGGCTACTTTCGCATCATCAGCACCAAAAGTTGGCGCGGTATGAACAATACCGGTTCCGTCTTCCGTCGTTACAAAGTTTCCTGAAATTACCCTGAATGCATTTTCAGGATTTTGGTAAGGTTTAGCGTACTCTAAAAGTTGCTCATATTTAATTCCAACCAAATCAGCACCTTTGAATTCTGCTAAAATCTGGTAAGGAATAACTTTACTTTCTGAAGTGTAATTTGCGAAATCCTCTTCTGTACCTTCACTGTATCTTTTTGCAAACTGTTTTCCCACCAAAGCTTTAGCCAAAACAACATTTACCGGTTCAAAAGTATATTGATTGAAAGTTTTAACCAAAACATAATCGATTTTCGGACCTACTGTCAAAGCTGTATTGGAAGGCAGCGTCCATGGGGTGGTCGTCCAGGCTAAGAAATGGACATCGCCAAATCCCTGTAAAAATGGAGGCAATGTTTCCGGTAATGTTTTAAACTGCGCCACCACGGTTGTATCCGAAACATCACGGTAAGCTCCCGGCTGGTTTACTTCGTGGGAAGAAAGTCCGGTTCCCGCTTTCGGAGAGTACGGCTGAATGGTGTAGCCTTTGTACAATAATCCTTTATCATACAATTGTTTCAGCAACCACCAAACGGTTTCCATGTATTTAGATTTGTACGTGATATACGGATCGTCAAGATCAACCCAGTATCCGATTTTTTCGGTAAGGTTGTTCCAGACGTCGGTGTAACGCATTACGGCTTCACGACACGCTTTATTGTAATCTTCAATTGAAATCTTAGTGCCAATATCTTCTTTAGTGATTCCTAATTCTTTTTCCACGCCAAGCTCTACCGGAAGTCCATGTGTGTCCCATCCCGCCTTACGGAAAACCTGCTTTCCGTTCTGGGTCTGGTAACGACAGAAAATATCCTTTAATGCTCTGGCCATTACGTGGTGAATTCCGGGCATACCGTTTGCGGAAGGCGGACCTTCATAAAAAACAAACTCGGGCTGTCCCTCACGAATCTCAACGCTCTTATTGAAAGTTTTATTCTGTTTCCAGAATTCCGCTATATTCTCGGCTACGTCAATAAGGTTGAGGTTTTTGTATTCTTTAAATTGGCTCATTGTAATAGATCAATATCGTTGATTAATTAAGTTGGCAAATTTACTAAAATTTACCGGTTTATAATATATGTTTTATTTTGATATTTGCCATTAAAAAGTTCTGTTTCAGAAAAATAAAATAGAAGTATTGCTTTTGTCAACAGGCAATAATGGTTTGTCAACATTAAAAAAAAGATTTAAACACAAATAAGCTCGAATATTCCACAAAAAATTGCGTATTTCTAATGGGGTATCAATAGGGGCGGGCTTTAGCCCGCTTTAATAGCAAGGTTTCAAATTGGTTTTAACCTAAACTTAAATAATTAAGAATAATACTTTGCATTAAACATTTATGTTAAAATATTTTTTAGCATACATATTAACGAATATACCGGTGAAAATCCGTGAAACCTGTGGGTAAAAAAATCTTCACGATAGAATTAATTTTAATTAAATAAATTTGTCCTTTAAAAATAAATCTATTGGACTTTTATCCATCCATCGAAAGAGCAGCCATTCAGGAAATCAAAAAGTTTCAGGAGCAGAAACTTCAGGAGCTTTTGGCTTATCTTGAAACGAACTCACCTTTTTATCAAAGACTATTCAAAGAAAATAATATCAACATTTCTGATATTCAGACTTTGGAAGATCTGCAGAAAATCCCGACCACTACAAAAAATAATATTCAGCAGCATAATGATGATTTTTTCTGTGTAACTCCGGATAAAATTGTGGATTACAGCACCACATCAGGAACATTGGGTGATCCCGTAACCTTCGGATTATCAGATAATGACCTTGAAAGATTAGCTTATAACGAAGCGATTTCTTTTGCATGCGCAGGAATTCAGAAAGGAGATGTTGTACAGATGATTACGACCATTGATAAAAGATTCATGGCCGGGCTCGCTTATTTTTTGGGACTTAGAAAAATGGGAGCAAGCGTCGTACGAATGGGACCCGGAATTCCGGAACTGCAGTGGGATTCTATTTTCAGATACAAGCCAAAATATTTAATTACCGTTCCGTCTTTTCTTTTAAAAATGATCGATTATGCCGAAAAACATGGCATAGATTATAAAAATTCAAGCGTTTATGGTGCTGTTTGCATCGGGGAAAGCATCAAAAATCAGGATTTTACGGATAATATTTTGTCACAGAAAATTAAGGAAAAGTGGAATATTAAATTATTCTCAACATACGCTTCCACAGAAATGAGCACCGCTTTTACGGAGTGTGAGGAACAGATTGGCGGTCATCATCATCCCGAATTAATCATCACTGAAATTCTTGATGAAGACGGAAATCCGGTAAAAGAAGATGAAAGCGGAGAATTAACGATTACCACACTTGGAGTTGAAGCAATTCCTTTATTGAGATTTAAAACCGGAGATATTGTAAAAGCGCATTATGAGCCTTGTAAATGTGGAAGAAATACAATGAGGTTGGGTCCTGTAATCGGAAGAAAACAGCAGATGATTAAATACAAAGGCACCACATTGTATCCGCCTGCAATGAATGATATTTTAAATGATTTCGGGAATATTTTGTGTTACCAGATTGTTATTCAATCGAATGAAATCGGGTTGGATGAAATTCTTATTAAAATAAGTACAGACAACGATTCTGAAGGTTTTGTAAATGAAGTAAGGGATCATTTCAGGGCAAAATTAAGAGTAAGTCCGAAAATCGAGCTTGTTGAATTTGATGTTTTATCTAAAACGGTTTTCAATCCGAGCAGTAGGAAACCTATTACATTTACGGATTTGCGATAAACGAAGAACGGCCTGAAATTCTCAGACCGTTTTTTTATGCTTGTTCTTTTTCTTTTTTGATGAATTCCGCAAGGTTTTTAATAGCGGTATCATGGATTCTTACAAAGGAGTTTTTCTTATTCCAGACATAACCTGCCAAAACTGCGCAAATCTTTCTCTTTACGTCAGGGTTTTCCGGCTGATGGAAAAATAATTCCTGGAGATTTCCGGTGTACCATTCTTTCACATACGTTGTGAAAACGTCAACACCGTACAAAATATAATCTGCAAATTCCTTTTGCCAATCTACTTTTTCGCCGTTCAGCTGTCTCAATGCTAATTTTGCGGCTGTCATTCCTCCTTCTGTCGCGAAAGCCATTCCTGAAGAAAATACAGGATCCAGAAATTCCGAAGCATTGCCCGTTAACGCAAATCCATCTCCGTACAATTTTTTTACCGAACAGGAATAATCTTTCAAATGTTTAGGTTCAAATAAAAATTCTACATCACCAAAACGTTTTACATAATAATCTGAAAGAGAAATGGCTTTTCTCAAAGCTTCTGTAGTATCGCCGTTTTCAGAAAGCTGATCGATATATTCAGTCGGACCTACAATTCCGACACTTGTATTTCCATTGGAGAAAGGAATCACCCAAAGCCAGACTTCTGTTTCGATAATGTCAAAAGAAATCAATGTTCCTTCCGTTCCTTCTTCTCGGTTGATGTCTTTTACGTGAGAAAAAATAGCGGAGTGAGGAGATAATTTTGAAGGTTTTTCTAAATCCAGAAGTCTTGGTAAAACCCTGCCGTATCCGCTGGAATCAATAACAAATTTGGCGTAGATTTCTTTGATTTCTCCGTTTTTATTTTTTACGGTGGTTACAGAATCCGTACCGTTGAATTCAATCCCGATAACTTCCGTTTCGAATTCCAGGTCGATTCCTTTATTGATGACTTCCTGTGCAAGAACATTGTCAAAATCCGCCCTCGGAACCTGCCACGTCCAGTCCCAGCCTTCGCCGAACTTATTGCTAAAATCAAAAATGCACACTTCTTTTCCCCTTAAAAATCGGGCACCCAGTTTCTTTTCAAAACCCATTTTATCAAGAGCCGGAAATAATCCGGCTTCATCAAAATGATCCATTACCCGCGGAATAAGGCTTTCTCCTACCACCAGTCTTGGAAATTTCGTCTTTTCAACAACTTTTACGTTGACGTTGTTCTTCTTTAAATAAGAAGAAGATACGCATCCGGAGGGCCCGGCGCCGATTACAAGAACGTCAACAGATTCTTTGCTCATCTTTGATTTTTTATTTTAATAATAACTTCTATCTTTGCCGCAAATTAATGACAATTAATTAATAACTACAAAAATTATCATATTATTACTTTCAATAAATGAAAATAAATAACTTTTTAAGACTGAACAACTTTAAGAAAATCATCGTTGAAAATCAAGAAATAGAACTGGATGAAGCGCTTCTTGCCAGAGTGAATGAAAGTTTTCGGTTTTTAAAAGAGTTTTCAAAGAATAAAGTGATATATGGCGTGAATACGGGTTTCGGACCGATGGCACAATTTAAGATCAGTGATGAAGATACGCATCAGCTTCAGTATAACCTGATCAGAAGCCATTCTTCCGGTATGGGAAATCCGCTTCCTGCCGAGGAAGCAAAAGCCTGCATGCTGGCAAGATTAAATACATTATCCCTCGGAAAATCCGGTGTTCATGAATCTGTTGTAATTTTACTTAAAGAATTGATAAACAGGGATGTTATACCATTAATTTTCGAACACGGAGGAGTAGGGGCAAGCGGCGATCTCGTACAATTGGCACATCTGGCTTTAGTACTAATCGGTGAAGGTGAAGTTTTCTATAAAGGAGAAAGAAAATCAACAAAAGAAGTTTTTGAATCTGAAGGCTTAAAACCGATTCAGGTTGAAATCCGTGAAGGCTTAGCCTTGATGAACGGAACTTCCGTGATGTCGGGAATTGGAGCGGTTAACGCTCATAAAGTAAGTAAATTAACTGATATTTCTCTTAAGTTGTCTTGTGCCATTAATGAAATTGTTCAGGCTTACGATGACCATTTGTCGGAAGTATTAAACGGAACAAAGCTTCACGCAGGCCAGCAGAAAATTGCAGAAAAAATGCGTGTACATTTGTCTGATAGTAAACTCATTAGAAAAAGAGCCGATCATTTATACACTCATTTTGAAGAAAAAGAAATAGTATTTAAGGAAAAAGTCCAGGAATATTACTCTTTACGATGTGTTCCGCAGATTTTAGGACCTGTTTTAGATACGCTGGAATATACGGAAAAAGTATTGGAAAACGAGATCAATTCCGCCAACGATAACCCGATTATTAATGTTGAAGATCAGCATGTTTACCACGGCGGAAACTTCCATGGTGATTACATTTCCCTTGAGATGGATAAGCTTAAAATTGTAGTTGCCAAATTAACGATGCTCGCAGAAAGACAGCTGAATTATCTGCTCAATTCCAAAATCAATGAAATTTTACCTCCGTTTGTAAATTTAGGAAAATTAGGATTCAATTTCGGGATGCAGGGCGTTCAGTTTACGGCAACCTCCACAACGGCAGAAAGCCAGATGCTGTCCAACCCGATGTATGTTCACAGTATCCCTAATAATAATGATAACCAGGATGTTGTAAGCATGGGAACTAACGCTGCGGTCATCTGCAGAAAGGTGATTGAAAATGCTTTCGAGGTATTGGCAATTGAAGCCATTACCATTGTTCAGGCAATAGAATATCTTGGTTTTCAGGATAAAATTTCCTCTGCAACTAAAGAATTATATGATGAAATAAGAAAGATCATTCCTGCGTTTTCCGATGATATGGTAATGTATCCGTATCTTAAAGAAGTAAAAGATTACCTGAAGAAATAATAATCAGATTAGCAAAGAACCCGAAGGGTTCAATACGAATAGATGTAAGCGAAGCCTATATAACAAAAATTAAAAAACATAGAACCCGAAGGGTTCAATTGGGATAAGCGGGAAGATCTCGAATCATTAAAAAAAATAAACACATGAAATGCGCAATCATCACTGGAGGCTCCAGAGGAATTGGAAGAGCCATCTGTATAAAATTGGCTGAAGAAAAAAATTATCATATTTTGATTAACTATGCTTCTAACGAAACCGCAGCCAGGGAAACCTTAGCCAAAATTGAAGAATTGGGGGCAACAGGGGAAATTCTGAAATTCGATGTAGGAAATGCAGAGGAAACAAAGACCGTTTTAACAGAATGGCAGGATTCCAACTCCAGTGCGGTAGTGGAAGTGATTGTAAATAATGCCGGAATTACAAGAGACGGCCTCTTCATGTGGATGCCAAATGAGGATTGGAATGCCGTGATTAACACAAGCTTAAATGGGTTTTTCAATGTAACGAATTTCTTTATCCAGAAACTGTTGCGCAATAAATACGGAAGAATCATCAATATGGTTTCTGTTTCCGGAGTGAAAGGAACGGCCGGACAAACCAATTACTCTGCCGCAAAAGGAGCTTTGGTAGGCGCTACAAAAGCCCTGGCTCAGGAAGTGGCAAAAAGAAATATCACGGTAAATGCGGTGGCACCGGGATTCATAAGAACAGACATGACGCAGGAATTCAATGAAGACGAATTAAAAGCCATGATTCCTGCAAACCGATTCGGGGAAGCAGAAGAAGTGGCAGATTTAGTCGCATTTTTGGCGTCTAAAAAAGCATCATACATTACAGGTGAAGTCATTAATATCAACGGCGGAATTTACTCATAGTCAGTTTACAGTATTAATCTAAATTTACAGTCTTTAAACTTTGCTGAGTGAAACGCCTTTGCGAACGAAAAGCAGAATTAAATTTAAAATATCTTTGCGAACTTTGCGATAAAGTGCTATCAGCGAAATTGTTACATTTTTTAACATGGAAAATAGAGTTGTCATTACCGGAATGGGAATTTATTCCTGCATCGGAACTTCTTTGGAAGAGGTGAAAGAATCTTTATTTCAAGGAAAATCCGGAATTTTTTTAGTGAATGAAAGAAAGGAGTTCGGGTTCAGATCAGGATTAACAGGCGTCGTTCCGAAGCCGGATCTCAAAAATCTTCTCAGCCGCCGGCAACGCGTAAGTATGGGCGAAGAAAGCGAATATGCATACGTCGCAACGCTTGATGCCCTGAAACAGGCAAATATTGATCAGGATTTTTTAGACAATAACGAAGTCGGAATTTTATATGGCAACGACAGTGTTTCTCAGGCAGTGGTAGAATCGATAGACATTGCAAGAGAGAAAAAAGATACGACTTTAATGGGTTCTGGAGCCATTTTTAAATCCATGAACTCTACCGTTACCATGAATCTTTCTACCATTTTTAAATTGAGGGGAATTAACCTTACCATCAGTGCTGCCTGTGCAAGCGGTTCTCATTCTCTGGGATTGGCTTTCATGATGATTAAAAACGGGTTTCAGGAAATGATTGTTTGCGGAGGAGGACAGGAAACCAACAAATATTCTATGGCGAGCTTTGAC
The DNA here is from genome assembly GCF_035819015.1 of Chryseobacterium salviniae. NCBI lineage: Bacteria > Pseudomonadati > Bacteroidota > Flavobacteriia > Flavobacteriales > Weeksellaceae > Chryseobacterium > Chryseobacterium salviniae. The sequence continues at coordinate 29,421 of NZ_JAYLAA010000057.1, forward strand.
GGATTGGGCGTTTTCTCAGTAAGGGAAAATGAACCTACAAAAGCATCAAGGCCTTTTGATAAAGACAGAGACGGTTTAATTCCGAGCGGTGGGGCGGCAACTTTAATTGTTGAAAGTTTAGAATCTGCCCAAAAAAGAGGAGCCAATATCATTGCCGAAATTGTAGGCTACGGATTTTCTTCCAACGGAGGACATATTTCAACCCCAAATGTAGACGGCCCCGCATTGGCAATGGACAGGGCTTTGAAGCAATCCGGATTAGCAGCAAAAGATATCGACTATATTAATGCGCATGCGACTTCCACTCCAATTGGTGATGCCAACGAAGCCAAAGCGATTTATGAGATTTTTGGAAACAAAGTTCCTGTAAGTTCTACAAAATCCATGACCGGCCACGAATGCTGGATGGCAGGTGCAAGTGAAGTTATTTATTCCATTCTGATGATGCAGAACGATTTCATTGCCCCGAATATCAACCTGGAAAATCCTGATGATGAGGCAAAAAGGATAAATTTGATCGCTCAGACAAAAAGTCAAAAAATTGACGTATTTTTGTCGAATTCTTTCGGGTTTGGGGGTACCAACTCTGCATTAATTGTTAAAAAATTTAATTAAAAACATGGAAAGGGAAAAAATTGTTGCGATTGCCAACGACTTTTTAATAAACGAATTTGAAGTAGACGGCGACGAAATCAGCAATGATGCAAACTTTAAAAAAACGTTAGGCTTAGACAGCTTAGACTATATAGATCTTGTGGTAGTAATAGAATCTAATTTCGGAGTGAAATTGGGTGAAGCTGATTTCAAAAATATTGTAACTTTTGATGATTTCTATTCTACCATCGAAAACAAAATTACTGAGAAAAACGTATAATTATTGATTGAGCTCCTTTGCTGAGTGAAACGCCCTTGCGAACTTTGTGTTAAGAACAAAAATATGAACAAATGGAAAGGTAAATCTAAAGGCACAATTCTGGGATACAAAATTTTCGTCTGGTGCATTAGAAATATCGGGATCAGAAGTTCATACGTTGTACTTTATTTTGTTGCATTCTACTATTTTTTATTCGAAAAAAACAACAACAGGTATTACAGATATTATTTCAGGAAAAGGCTTCATTACAGTTATTGGAAGACCAACATTTCTTTATTTAAAAACTATTTCACTTTCGGAAAAGTTCTTATCGATAAAACAGCTATTTCAGCCGGATTACGGAATAAATTTACTTACGAGTTCGACGGAATCGAAAACCTCAGAAACCTTTTGGCAGAAAAAAAAGGAGGTGTTCTCATCAGCGCGCACATCGGAAATTTTGAAATTGCCGAATATTTCTTTGCTGATATCGATTTCGACTGCCAGATCAATTTAGTGACAACAGATCAGGAAGTTACCGTTATTAAAGAATACCTTGAAAGTGTTTCCGTTAAAAAAAGTACGGTTAAATTCATCTACGTAAAAGAAGATATGTCCCATATTTTCGAGATCAATGAAGCATTATCTAAAAACGAGCTCATTTGCTTTACCGGCGACCGTTATTTCGAAGGCTCGAAATTCCTGGAAGGCGAATTGCTTGGGAAAATGGCGAAATTTCCCGCAGGTCCGTTTCTTATTGCTTCAAGGCTGGACGTTCCTGTCGTATATGTTTATGTGATGAAAGAAAAAAACCTTCATTATCATTTGTACGCAAGAGTTGCCGAAAACGTCAAAAAACGCGATGCACAGGGACTTCTCAATTCCTATACCCAAAATCTGGAATCCATGATCAGGAAATATCCGCTCCAATGGTTCAATTATTTCGATTTTTGGGATGATATTGATTAAATTTCAATATTTTTAGGGCAGCTTTTCCGTCTTCCGCTCCCAATCTTTTTTCGCTTTCGCAAAAAAAGGATTTCCGCTCAAGCCGGGCTGCAAACAACTCAGCATAAAGCTTTGTCAAGGCTTTCAAAAACTGATTAAATTAATCTCCTTGAAAAAAGAATTCGACATACTTGTAATCGGCAGCGGATTGGGCGGTCTTGTTTCGGCACTTATTCTGGCGAAAGAAGGCCTGAAAGTTTGTGTCCTGGAGAAAAATAACCAATATGGAGGAAACCTGCAGACCTTTTCCCGGGATAAGCTCATTTTCGATACCGGAGTTCACTATGTAGGCGGACTTTCCAAAGGACAGAACCTTCATCAGTATTTTTCGTATCTGCAAATCATCGATGAACTTCAGCTTCATAAAATGGATGAGAACAGCTACGATAAAATCACTTTCGGTGAAGACGAAACCGAGTATCCTCATGCACAGGGCTATGAAAATTTTGTTGAACAGCTGTCAAAATATTTTCCCGCAGAAAAAGAAAATCTGCAGAACTATTGTGAAGAAATTCAGCGGATTTGCAGTCAGTTTCCGAGATATAATCTTGTTGGGAATAATCAATATAATGAGGAAATTCTCCACTTAAATACCAAAAGATTTATAGAATCTTTAACCACGAATAAAAAGCTACAGGCTGTTCTGTTAGGCTCAAATTTTTTCTACGCAGGGGATTCGGAAAATGTTCCGTTTTACGTTCATGCGCTTACGGTAAACTCTTATATTCAAAGCGCTTACAAATGTGTAAACGGGGGAAGCCAGATCTCGAAATTACTCATCCGCAGGCTTCGTGGGTACGGTGCTGAAATTCATAAGCATACTGAAGTTGCAGAATTTATTTTTAATGAAAATAACGAGATAGCCGGTGTAAAAACTGCTGTTGGTAACGAATACTTTGCAAAAAAATTCATTTCAAACATAGAAATCCGTTCCTTGATTAAATTAGTTGGCGAGGAAAGACTTAAAAAATCTTTTTTAAACAGAATCATGAGCTGGAAACCTGTTTCATCATGCTTCAGTGTATATTTGGTGTTGAAACCGTGTACAATTAAGAATTTTAATTATAACAGGTATCATTATTCCAATAAAGAAATGATCTGGAATGCCTACCGTTACAAAAAGGAATCATGGCCTGAAACCTATATGCTTTCTTCAACACAATCAAAACATTACCCCGGTTTCGCAGAAAGTCTTACAGCAATTTCATATATGAATTTTGAAGAAGTGGAAGAATGGGAAAATACATTCAATACCGTTGCAGATGAACACGAGAGAGGAATGCAGTACGAAAAATTTAAGCTCGAAAAAGCTGAAAAAATGATTGATGCACTGGAAAAAAAGTTTCCAGATCTTAGGAAATACATCAAAAAAGTCTACACTTCTTCCCCTTTATCTTACCGCGATTATATCGGAAGCTTTAACGGAAATATGTACGGCTACAGCAAAAGCTCCGAAAATCCATTAAAAACAATGGTTTCTCCAAGAACAAAAATTGATAACCTTTTCCTTACAGGCCAGTCTGTTAACATGCACGGAATTTTAGGCTGTACGATTGGAGCATTCAATACCTGTGCTGAAATTCTCGGCAAAGAACTGATAGATAATAGATTAACACAATTTATTAATAAAAATAAAAGTGAAAAATAATATGTGGTTTGCCATTCTGAACAGAGTAAGAAGGTTCCAGAACAGAATTCAAAGGCGTTGTAATGGCAGGGATTTCATGATATTATTTATCAGCCTCAACTGTATTCTTAGCCTTACATCTTGCGGGATAAGAAAATCGATCAAACATATTCCTAATATAAAACAATATACTCTTGAAATTCCGAAAGTTAACCGCATTAACGATTCCACTTTCAGCTTTAAAAAAAATTATTTAACCAAGAACAAACAGCAGCTTTGGGAGCTGTACATAGAGGGAAACCCTTTGCAGCTGGGGTATAATAATGGGGCTCTTACACAAGATTTGATGCAAAAGCAGGAAAAGATTTTCTTTTCAAAAGTGGAAGATTTTCTTCCCTCGAAATTCAAACAAAATGTGTTACGAGGCTTTCTGAAATGGTACAACCGGAAAATGTATCTCAATGTAAGGGAAGATTTTCAGGCAGAACTATACGGTTTATCGCAATATTCTTCTGATGAATACAATTTTATTGCGCCAAAATATTTGCGGAATCTTTACCTTCACGGCGCCCACGACATCGGCCATGCCATGCAGGATCTTATGATGGTGGGATGTACTTCCCTCGCGGTCTGGAATGAAAATACGGAAGAGGGTGATTTATTGATCGGGAGAAATTTTGATTTTTATGTAAGTGAAGATTTCGCTAAAAATAAAGTCATTGAATTTGTAGAACCCGAAAACGGTATTCCGTATCTTTCCGTAAGCTGGCCGGGAATGATCGGGGTAGTTTCCGGAATGAATAAAGAAGGAATTACCGTAACCATCAATGCCGGAAAGTCTAAGATTCCGTTAGCGGCAAAAACGCCCATTTCTCTGGTGACGAGAGAAATTCTTCAATATGCTAAAAATATCGATGAAGCCATAGCAATTGCCAAAAAAAGAAAGGTTTTTGTCTCAGAATCAATCCTGGTAGGAAGCGCAAACGATAAAAATGCCATTATCATCGAAGTTTCACCGGATAATTTCGGAGTGTATAAGGTTGAAAACACAAGCAGGATTTTTTGCACCAATCATTTTCAGTCGGAGGCTTATAAAAATGATAAAAGAAATCAGAAACATATTTTAGAAAGTCATTCTGAATACCGCTATGAAAAGCTGCAGGAACTTTTAGAAAAGAATAAAAAACTGAATCCTGAAAAAATGGCTGCCATATTACGGGATAAATCCGGACTGAAAAGAGAAAAAATAGGGTATGGAAACGAAAAAGCAATCAATCAGCTTCTGGCACATCATGCTGTTATTTTTTCACCACAGAAAAAATTGGTATGGATTTCGGCAAATCCGTATCAGCTGGGAGAATTTGTATGTTATGATCTTAATGAAATATTTTCCGATGAAAGATTAAGAGGTGGAGACTTCGCCAAATCTGAGCTGAATATTGCAAAAGATCCTTTCATAGATTCTCAGGAATTTAAAAATTATAAAAAGTACAAAATGATGAGTGAAGAAGCTGAAAAGGCAATTGAAGGCAAGGTACTGTTAACAGACGATTTTCTGCCCCATTATCAATCTTTGAATCCGGATTTCTGGCTGGTTTACTATCAGACGGGAAAATATTATTTCAGACAAAAAGAATATGTTAAAGCTCAGGCAGAGTTTAAAAAAGCATTAACAAAAGAAATAACGACTGTTCCGGACAGAAAGAATGTTGAACATTTTTTAAAGAAAACAAATAAAAAAATTAAGGAACAATAAGCTTCTCTCTTAATTATTTTCCGGATCTACCTTATTCAGTAACAGAAAAACCGCAATTCCGGAAATCGCAGACATGGAAACCGATAATATGGCGCTGCCGATAAGATACTGCAGCAGATTATTTTTAACGAGATCAAAATTAAGCTCCTGGCTGAAAATGTTGCTGTTTCCACCCACAAATGGGGCACCCAGAAACAGAGAGGCCATAATAATAAACGGAATGAACGGCGGTATGCTTACATTCGATGCTACGAAAGCAAGTACTTTATTAAGTTTGAAAAGCACTGCTAAAGATATCGTAAGCAGGGTGTGGAATCCCCAGAACGGAGAAAACCCGATAAAGACACCTAATGCAACAGAAAATGCTTTGGTTCGGTTGCTTCCGTCGCTTTCCAGAACATCTTCTTTTATAAATCTCTTAAAACTTTTCTTTTTAAAATTATGGATAAAGTTTCTCGGAATGATGTAAACCAAAGTGATGGCTACCAAAATCGTATTAAGAATACTGATTCTTGTGAAATCTTTAAAAGGCCTGAAATGGGATACTCTTTCCGAGGGATCATACAGAACTTTTACAGGAACGTTTTTCACCGGAACACGCCTCCAGGCCGTCCGTACAATGATTTCTATCTCAAATTCAAATTTAGGAGTAAAATATTTTCTGGGGATTTTCTGGAGCGGATACAACCTGTAGCCAGATTGGGTATCTTCCAGTTTAATCCCGGTTTCAAACCAAAACCAAAAGTTGGAGAAACGGTTCCCGAAGCTGCTTTTCTTAGGTATTCCATCCTGGGCCATGTTTCTGTTCCCAATCAGAAGAACATCCTTACCTTCCTTTAACAAAGCTTCCACAAAAACCGGAATGTCATCCGGATAATGCTGCCCGTCTGAATCAATAGTAATCGCATAACGATAACCCATTTTTTCCGCTTCCCTGAAACCTGTTTTTAAAGCGTTACCTTTTCCTTTATTTTCCGGAAGATGAATTACCCTGATTTCGGGATAATCCTTTAGAATAACCGGTGTAGAATCCGTAGAACCGTCATTCACAATGATCATATGACCGGTAAAACATAAAACGCCGTTGATAACTCTTCTCAGCGTTTTCTCATTGTTGTAGGTAGGAACTAAAACACAGATGTTCTTTTCGGAAATTGCATGCTGTACTTCGGCGAGAGTCATGGTTTTTATTTGAAATTTGCTTTTTCGGCAGCTGTCATTGTTTTAGATTGTGCCGCAAATTTTTTAATATAGTTTTTTAAGGCTGAATTTTGTTTGCTGTAATTGTTGATAAGGAAAACTTTATCATCTTTAAGACTTCCTCTGTATCCCACGATTTTTGGGATGTTTTCCTGTATGCTCATTCGGATCAGTCTCAATTCGGCATTATTAGGATTGCTTTTTATGACCGCTTCAAGACTGGAAGCACCCGATTTTACCAGTGCTTTTCTGTTGTTCTTGGCAATTTTAGCTTCCATTATTTTGGCTGCTGCTTTATAACCCAGAATTGCAGCGTCAGATCCTGAAGTTTTTTCGGCGGTATTGATAAATGCTTCGGTGCCTGCATTGGATGCGCTTGCTTTGGCATAGCTTTCCCGAAGAGATTCAATCCCGGATTGAAAAAAAAGGAAAAATGCAGTAATGAACGAAAAAATTAATTTCATTTGTTCAATTTTTTATAGGTAACTGACATTTTTAATGCAATAGTCTCGCCAAAAGAAGTGGTATTTTTTACTTTAACTTCTTCTTCAGACTCGTTTATATACAGCTGCAAATTTAGTTCCGGTGTTTCAAAGGGATTGATAATTGCCATAAATTTAACATTGGATGCGGATTTCAGAAAAAGATTTTGTCCTGTAAATTTTTCAGAAAGTTCCTTTACAATCTGCATCATACAAACTCCCGGCGTTACAGGATTTCCAGGGAAATGGCCTTTGAAAATATCATGATCTTTGTTAAGCAGAATGTGGGCGGTAAAGCTTCCGCTTTCTGTTTTTTCGGAGGATTCCAAGCTGTAAAAATCGGTGAGAATAGTCTGCATTATTTATTCAGTTCAGTAATTTGAAATAATTTTATATTGATTCTAAAATCTTTATGCCGGAGATTCAGGCTATCTGCGAAGATAGGTTTTTTTGCGTCGAATGTAAAATCTATTTTTTCATTGTTGTTTTTGGTGTAAACCATTTGTTTCAGCAATTTATTCTCTTTGTTAAAAAATAAATAATACGCTTTCCTGCCGGATTTAGAAAGGTAAATATATTCGGATGTATTTTCAAAACTTTCCAAAACCGGAAAATTCTGCTTTAAGAGCTCCTGGAAATCATTCCGTAGAAAATTAATCACAATCTTTTTATCAAGATCAGGAAGAACATAATTCAGCTTAAAATCTTGTTCAGAAATTTCAAAGTCGATTAATTTATTTCCGAAATCTGATGTTAAAACAACACGATGTGTAGCTGCATTAATTTTTTTTATGATCAGAATTCCGCTTACGTGGTTTTTATAAATATCCATCTGGCATTTATACACGTAATCTTCATTAGATGAAAAATAGAGATTTTCAACGGTTTTTACATGATTCGAAATCGGTTTTACGTCATTAAGCTTGTATGTTTTACAGGAGACAAACGAAATGAAAATCAGGCTATAAGCTAAATTCCGAAGCTGCAACCGGCGCATTGATTTTGGTGTTTTTGAAAACAATATTGGTGGTGTCTCCCGAAGCTTCCGTCATGTTTACCTGAGCAACCGTTGATTGGTTTTTAGGGAAATATAATTCGATTTGTTTGATGTATTTTAAAAGCTGGGCAGATTTCGGGGTAAATTTTGCAATGTTGAAATTGGTGTTTTTCAGGTAAGTTACCGAAAACTCAGGATCGCTGAACATCTGTCCGTTCGAACTTCCTACAATCAGTTTGTTGATTTTTTCAAAGGTTTTGCTTTTCGCATCCACGGAAGATTTTTTCCCCTGGTCATTAATGAAAATTTTATTATCCTTGAAAATAATGCTGTACTGATACGGTTTGGTATACTTCCAGCTCAGCATATTCGGCGTTTTTAAAGACATTTTTCCGTAGGTAACAATGTTTTTGTCCAGGAAATCCATTTTCTTGGTTTGGGAAAAATCAGCCTGTAACGTTTTTATCGCTTTCGTTTCCGAAGAAACTTTGGCCACAAATGCTTTGGCTTCTGTTGTCGACATCGCTGTGTTTTGAGCAAAAACAAAAGTCGAAATTAATAAAAGAGTGCTTAAAGCTATATTTTTAATCATTGTTTAACGTCTTTAAATTTAACCACAAGGATGACAAGGGTTCACAAAGGACACTATTAAAGAATATTATTAATAATCCTTGTGTTCTTGGTGAAAAATCCTTGTGGACTTAGTGGTTTTCAAATTTATCAATTGTAAAAGTTGAATATTTCTTATCCTTCAAAAATACCAATAAATCTGCCAAAACGGTAAACGTTTTTTCCGAAGTGTCATGAAGAAGGATAATGCTTCCTTTTTTTAATTTTTTGGTAATGGTATGGTAAATTTTTTTCTCATCCTGAATGACGGTATCTAAAGAACGAACATTCCAGCCAATGCTTTTTTTGCCTGTTTTTTTAATGGCTCTGGCAATATTCGGGTTAGTGACTCCAAAAGGAGGGCGGTATAAATTTGTTTTTACATTACCGGTTTGCAAGATTATTTCATCACACTTTTTAATTTCTTCAACCATTTTTGAAGTTGATAAAAAGCCGGTATTATTTGCATGTGAAAAAGTATGATTTCCGACAGTATGGCCTTCTACAACAATCCTTTGGAAAGTTTCGGGATATTTTTCGATTTGTTTACCGATACAGAAGAAAGTCGCTTTTACATTGTTTTCTTTAAGAAGATCCAGGAATTTCGGGGTGAATTCCGTCGGCCCGTCATCGAAAGTCAATGCCACTTCCCTGATTTTTGTTCTTTTATGAGTAATGCTGTTGACAAAATAATTCAGCCTTATATCAAAAGATCCCCAGATAATAACCGCCAAAAACATCAGAAAACAAAAGAGATACACCCAAAACGTTCCCTGAAGCGCAAAAATTAGAAGATTGCAGAAAATGTAAAACAGGATAAACGGATAATGTTTCATCTTTATTGTTTATAATTTTAGGGTTTTAACTATCCATAATTTATATTCACGGTGTCATTCTGAATGGAGCAAAGCGGAATGAAGAATCTCAAATTATTATTTAAATTAAACATTATGTTTTTATTATCCTTTTTTATGTTCCAAAACCTAACAGGTTTCAACCTGTTAGGTTTAATCTTTAAGACCTTCCAACAAAACCAAACTGTGGTCATTTCCACCCAAATGATTATAAAGCAAAATATTTCTGATTTCTCCTTCTTTCAAATCATTAATCATCATCACTTCCGGAATTTCCTGATTCTTAAGGATATGACAAGCCATAAAGGTTGAAAATCCGCTCGCAGTATTAAATTCGCCACTTAAGTGTTTAAAATACAGCAATGAAGAATCTGTAAATAGTTCCATCGCTTTTGTATAATAAACGTCTGATTTTGCATCTCCGCTGAAACCTAAAATCACTGCATCAATTTCTTCCGGCAGAAAATTATTTTTAGCTAAAAATTTCTCAATGAATTGCTGGGTTTCGTTTAATTCTAAAGTATTGATAATTTCAATATCAATCAGTCGGGCATAAGAATTTTCAGATTTCTCTTTCCCCAAAACAAAAAAGCTTGATCCTTCTCCCCAGGCAACGCCATCGGTTTTTGAGTTCAGATGATCAACGGGAAAATCTTCTTCTTTTTTAATGGTTTTATTTAATGTATACAATTCCATTGTTCGTTCGGTCTGCTCGTCTGTTGAACCTACCAAAACATTTTTCGCATCACCGTCGGCAATCTGTAGTTTTACATCAAGCAGCGAAAATTCCAGGGACGAAGACGTATTTACATACGTGAAGTTGTATGCGTGGCATTGAAGGCCTAAAGCGATCTGTCCCGCCACTGTATTGTGCGTCGACTGGATGAAGTAGGTAGGAGTAAGAAACTCTTCATTGTTATCCAGCACATTTTTTAAAAATTTTTCAGAATCCTGCGAACAGCCGATTCCGGTTCCTACAATGATTGCATCCGGATTTTCAACACCTGCTTCTTTCAAGGCATAGTGTGAGGCTACGGAGCTCATTTTTACCGTTTTAGACATTCTCCTGATCATTGCGGGAGGAATAAATTCTTTATAAGCCGGTTCAATTGCTTTTAAAACCTGAGCAGAGATTTCGGGTTTTAAATGTTGCAGAAAATTTTCATTTAAAGTGTCTTGTACAGAAATGCAGGCTGCACTGTTAATGTAAACCGCACTCATGATTTTGAGAAAATTAAGGTTGAACAATTTCCGCCAAATCCAAATGAATTGGAAAGAACATGGTTGATATTTTTTTCTTTAAGTTCCGTAACCGGAGTCAGATCAAATTCTGCCATTTTTGTTTTAAAATTCAGATTGGGGAAAATGATATTGTTCTGAATGGCCAATAATGAATACACGGCTTCAATTCCGGCAGCCGCTGCAAGAGTATGGCCTGTAAATGCTTTGGTAGAGCTGAAATCCGGAACTTTATTTTCTCCGAAAATCCGGATCATTGCAATGCCTTCCGAAAGATCATTATTGGGTGTAGCCGTTCCGTGAACGTTGATATAATCAATTTGTTCTTTATCTAAACCTGAAATTTCCAGGGCCTTTTCCATCGCTAAATAGGCACCTTGTCCGTTTTCAGAAGAAGCAGTCTGGTGATGCGCATCATTAGCGTTTCCATATCCGGAAAGATATCCGATAATTTTTTTATTTTCTTTTTTAACGACTTCATCCGATTCTAAAACGATGAATGCAGCGGCTTCGCCAAGATTCAGTCCTTTTCTGTCATTATCAAAAGGGGTATTATAAGAATCCGTTAAAATCATTAATGTATTGAAACCATTTAAGGTAAATTTTGAAAGGGCATCTGTTCCACCGACAATCACGCGGTCCAGAACTCCGTTTTTTATGAGTTTTGCACCCATCATAATCGCATTCGCCGCCGAAGAACAGGCCGTGCTGATGGTTGAAACCATGCCTTTAAGTCCGAGGTAATCGGCAATTAACAGGGATGAATTTCCGGCATCGTGAGAGTCAATATATTTTTGCTGCTCAGGAAAATCTTCATAGGAATAGAAATACTTTTCGGTCATATCCATTCCGCCAACGCTGGTTGAGGAAATGAGGCCTGTTTTACATTCGTTGATGTCTCTAATTCCGGCATTTGCAACCGCTTCTTTTGCAGCAATCATTCCTAACAAGGCTGTTCTGGTAGCATTTTTTACATCTTCCAGCTGGAGTTTTTCTATCAGCTTTTCGTTGGAAAGCTTGATTTCACCTGTTTTGATGATTCCTTTGTGACGTGTTTCAAACAGTTCAATATCTGAAATTCCGTGCTTCCCGGATTGTAAGGATTGAAGATTTTCTTCCACATCGTTTCCAATAGAAGAAATAATGCCCATTCCTGTTATGGCAATTTTTTGACCCATCTTTTAATAATGTACCAATGTATCGGTTTAACAGTATAACAATATTGATACATTGCTAAATTGATACATTGTTAGATTAAATTATTTTGTTCTGTTTTCTTCAATGTATTTTGCCATAGTATCGATGGACGTAAATATTTCCTTTCCTTTTTTCGGATCGGCTAATTTTATTCCGTATTCTTTATCCAAAAGAACAATCAGCTCCAGCGCGTCGATAGAATCCAAACCAAGGCCTCCGCCGAATAAAGGATCGGTATCTTTGATTTCTTCTACTGCAACGTCTTCTAAATTAAGAACTTCGATAATTTTGTGTTTTAATTCTTCTCTTAAGTTTTCCATAAAATTAATTTGAAAATATGTTAATGAGACAATTTGAAAATGTAGTAATTAGATATTTAAATTATCAAATTAGCCCATCTTCAAATCATCAAATTTATAATGTGAGCAAATATACAAAAGCATTATAACTTTCCTGATATAACTCCACCCAGCCGCATAATACTTTTTCGGCTTTTCCTGACTGCAAAATCTGTTCCGAGTAGTTGTTTAAAAATTCTTCGTCAAATTCATCCAGTATAAAAAAGGCATTCTCGGTCTGCATTTTATGTCTGATGCTGATTTCTCCTACGCAAATGTTGGGTAAAGTGTATACAAAAACAGCGGGACTCGGAAAATAATTTTCTTGTGAATTGATGCTTTCCTGGTATTTAAAATCGGTATCTAAACTGGATGATTTATTAGCCAATACAATAGCGGTTTGCGTGTGATCTTCATCTTTTAGAATTATTTCAGAGGCGAGAAATGCAAGTTTACTCAGATTATCCATCTTATGAAATTTAGGATAATTAAGTTCCAAACTTTTGTAAGCTTCCTTGGCAAAGTCTGAGAAATTTTCAGTTTTAGCTTCAAAAATAATCTCATTGTTGAAAGTAATTTTTGAATTGTTTATGGTGCAAATATCTGTTTTCTTCATGAATACTTTCAGAATTTTAAGGCTTTTTTGTTGGATTTTGATGAGTGTTGAAAACAGCAAAAACAATAATTTTATTTTCTATAATTTGATAAATCATAATTTATTCATCAGTCTTTCTTTTACTTATTCCCACGAACAAGTTTTAAGTTCACCACTTAATATTTTCCACGTTCTTCTTCAATTCGGTCATAAATATGATCCGGAACTTGTGGATATTCTGAAGATTTTAGTTCTGAATCTTCTTCAGCATCAATAATGCTGTTGATGATTCTTAAAATTCTTTCATCTGCAATATCAATGAAGTCGTGAATTCTTTTTCTGATTTCTAGAGTGGAGTCCATTTAAAAAGCTTTAAGTCTATCAAAATTACAAAATTATTCTTTATACTTTTCCAAAACAACCGCCGCATTACATCCGCCAAAGCCTGAAGCAGTTTTCAGAATATATCTGATTTCTGCAGGCTGAGTTTCTTTAATAATATTCAAAGATTGGGAAATTCCAATCTCTTCAAAATTTTTCGATGGAATTAAAGTTTTATTTAAAGCACTTTCCATAGAAATAATGGTTTCCAGTAATCCTGAAGCGCCTAAACAATGTCCATAATACGCTTTTAAACTATTCAAAGGAATATTCTGCAGTTCTGCCCGGTTGAAAGCGATGGCTTCCATCTCATCATTATAGATTGTGGCGGTTCCGTGTGCTGAAATAAAGTCGATCTGTTGTGCTGAAACCTGCGCTTCTGTCAGCGCATTTTTGATGCTTGCATATAAACCGTCACCCGTTCGTGAAGGTCCGGAAATATGATTGGCATCGTTGACTGCCGAGTCTCCTAAAATTTTAAAACTAAATTTTTCGTTTTTAACTGGCTCAGATGTGATATACACTGCTGCTGCTGCTTCACCGAGATTGATCCCGTCACGGTTTTTATCGTAAGGTTTACAGATTCCGTTTCCGATGGCCTGAAAAGAATTGAATCCTGAAATCACAAATTCTGAAACTTCGTCTCCGGCAATAACAAAAACATCTTTGTATTTTCCGGACGAAATCATATTTTTTGCAACAGCAATACCTACGACCCCTGAAACACAGGCATTTGAAACTACAATTGGCTTGGTTTTAAATCCGAAAAAATCAGCAATTTTTTTTGCTAAATTGGATAAATAAACACCTTCCGGCAATGTATTTTTATTTTTTAATAAACCGATATTTCCTTTTGTGGTTGATAAGATAAAACCTGTTTCTTCCGTAACCTGATGACTTTCGACCAATGGTTTTAAGCTTAGCAAGAACATTTTTTCCAGCCTTGTAAAACTTTTGTTCTGTTCGGATTCGAAATGTTTGGTAAATTCTTCTTCCAGTTTTTCAGAATCAATCATGGAAACGAAAAAAGGATCATGATTTTCGATAATCTTATGTAAAGCTACTCCGGATTTACCTTCCAGAAGAGCATTCCAGTTGGAAGAAACATCAAAACCTAAAGGAGTAATGTAGTTGTAATCTGTGATGAAAACCTCTTTCATGATAATCCCATTTTATCTTTCCAGGCCTGAAAAAACTCAGGATTGTACAAGCACAAGTTATTTTCAGAATCAAGAAAAACCTGAATGGTTTCTCCTGAACAAACCAATTGATTATTTTCGTTAAAAAGCTCGTATTGATAAATTAATTTCGCTGAAGTAGAATTTACAAAAGTCGTTACGATTTTAAAGGTTTCTCCATATTTCAACGGGAGAAAATGTTCACATGTACTTTTCACGATTGGTGTTACAAATCCTGCTTTCTGAATATCAAGATAGGTTAAGCCGTGCTGTCTGCCGAAAGCTTCTCTTCCGTCTTCAAAATAGACAATGTAATGGCCGTGCCAAACGATTCCCAGAGGATCTGTTTCGTTGAATCGTACACGGACTTCTTCCGTACAGGTTAAATTTTCTTTAGACTGCATTTTGTTTTCTTTTCTTTACCACAAAGGCACAAAGGTTTTCACAAGGTTCACAAAATAAATTTTCACATTTTCTGTTTGTGTTAAACACCTGTGTTCTTCGTGGTTAATAAATCTCTAAGTTCACAAGTTATACACAATCCACAATGAATATTCTAAATTTATATCGTTCCGTTAATTAATCTTTTAACACCATTTTTAAATAAAACTGAGTTAAAATTAATCAATAAACCCAATTTGCAATTGCTTAATTTTAAATACGTTAAAACTTGAGCAATATGGATTTCATTTAATGATTCTACGGATTTTATTTCAACAACAACTTTTCTCTCAACCAATAAATCAATTCTATAGCCAATATCAAGTTTTATATCATCATAAATTAATGGCATTGGTTTCTGTTTTTCTATTTGCAAACCGGATTTCTGTAACTCATAGTATAAACATTCTTCGTATGCGCTTTCTAAAAGTCCAGCTCCGAGTTGGCGATGAATTTTTAATCCTGCATCAAATATAACTTTCGAAACTTCATTTTCATTCATATTATTTGTGTTTTTTAGATTTCCGTTTTTACCACAAGAAACACAAAGTATTTCACGAAGAACACAAAAATTATCTCTAAATTTTCAAATAGTTCATTTATTTGTGCTCTTTGTGAAAAATCTTAGTGACCTTTGTGGTTAAAGTTACACTGCATTTTGTTTTCTTTCATAAAATAGTGCAACAGCAACCATGGCTATATAGAATAAAAATAAGAAAATGATTTCTTCTGCAATGCCGCCGATCCCGCTGTTTCTTAAAATGATATCATAATATGCATTTAGACCCCAGTTCATCGGGGAAAATTTGGCGATGACCTGCATAAATTCCGGCATCAGGAAAACAGGAACCCATATTCCGCCAATGGCTGCTAAAACGACTACTGAAGTCGCTCCGAATGGTGCCGACTGTTCCTGAGTATCTGCAACAGTTCCCAGCAAAACCCCAAAACCTATTGCAGCTAATCCGGCAAAAATAGTAACAATGATTAACGGAAGCATTTTTCCGGTCACGTCAAATTGTGGAAGATCCATATAAGGGAAAAGATAAATTCCCACCGCAACCATCAGCAAAAACTGAATGACGCAGATAATAAGATAGGTACATGTTTTTCCTAAAATATGAATGAAATACGGAGTAGGGCTTATTCTTGCCCTTACACTTGTTCCCTGGCTTTTTTCTTTAACTAAATTGATTGAGAGCGGAACAACGATGAAAAATATCGCAAATAAAGCCCAGGCCGGAACATTATGCTGAACGGAATTTGGCAGCACGTCTATATTTTCTTTTTGGGGAGTGATTTCTTTAAAGGCAATCAGGCTGCTGTTTTTAAGATCTTCCGTGGTTCCCAACTGATCCTGAAATGCTTTGTAAATCTTTTTGTTTTCAATCTCAAAAACCATTTTGTTCACCGCATTCATGACATTGTTTTTGAAGCTGATATTGGTTGCGGGATCAAAGTAGAGCCGGATGTCTTTTGCTTTTGAAGTATTCTGTTTTATTGCAGAAGAATCTGTTTCCAATCCGAATGAGCTTACAATGGACTGAACTTTAGAATCAATATTTGAGTTGATATCTTTCGTTAAATTTTTTGGGATAACAATCGCCATCTGGTAATCTCCTCCGAATACAGCTTTCTCGGCAGATTTTTCATTGAAATCAGTCAGCAGCTCAAATGTTTTGCTATTTTCAAGCTGTTTCTTTATGCTTTCTGAAATTTCAGATCGGTCGTTGTCAATAAAAATAATCGGGATTTTTGAACCTTCCATATTTTTAAAGGTAGAATCCTGAATTAAAGTAATGGTAACAATCAAAAGCAAGGGCATCACGAAAATGATGACGATTCCTCCGATATCTCTTTTCAGGAGAAGGATTTCTTTAATAAAGCTTCGCCACAGTTTATACAACAACATCTCGTAATTCTTTTCCGGTTAATGAAATAAAGACATCTTCTAAATTTTCCGCGCTGCATACCTTGCTTACCAGCTCTTCCGGGGTTCCAACGGCGTGAATTTTTCCATGATCAATTATGGCAATTTTGGTACAGAATTCTTCCGCTTCCGAAAGGTGATGTGAGGTATAAATAATACAGGTTCCTTTTTTATTCAGTTCTAAAAGATGATTAATAATTGCTTTTTTAGATTGTACGTCAACACCAACAGTGGGCTCGTCCAGAAATAAAACTTTCGGGTTATGAAGAGTTCCTGCAATGAGATTGCAGCGGCGCTTCATCCCTCCGGAAAATTGTTCTACCATTTTATCGGCGAATTTCGAAAGTCCCATGATTTCCAGAGATTCATCAATTCCGGTTTTTAGTTTTTTGTGGCTTAAACCGTAAAGGCTTCCGAAGAACATTAAATTTTCTCTTGCGGTTAAAGTAGGATACAATGCGTATTCCTGGGGAACAATGCCAATAATCTGTCTTAGTTTAAAGCCGTGTTTCTGGGGCGAAAGCCCGTCGATGGTAAACTGTCCCGACGTAGGTTTAATCAATCCGGAAAGTATGGATATAAGCGTGGTTTTCCCGGCTCCGTTGGGTCCAAGGATTCCGTAAATTTCGTTTTTGGCAATGTTCAACGAAATATCATTTACAGAAAAGTCTTCTGCATTTTTGTATTTTTTGTAGAGGTTTTTTATTTCAATAAAATGTTCCACGTTATATCGCTTTTCTCAGTTTTTTATAGAAGGCTTCTTCCAGATCTGCAATGTGAAGCATTGATTTTGAAAGGTTGTTATAGATATCGCTTTTAGAGTTCCTGTTTTTGTAAACCCGGGCAATATCCACTGCAAAATCTCTCCAGAGATCACCGATCATGGTGATTTCTTTCGACAGTTCTTTTAATTCATCATTTTTAAGAATAACAGCCGCTTCCTGTAAGAAAGCGCCGTAAATAAACCTGAACCCACCTCCTCCCGTTCCTATTTCTTCCTGCATACGGATCAGCTGTCCCAAATAATGATTGGTTGTTTTTGTTCCTTTTTTAGCTGCCCATTTCGGGATGCTTTTGGCAACCCATCTCATGGCTTTTACCCCAATGATCGGTACAGGAGCAAGCATGTTTTTGCAGGTATCTTTAATTCCTTTTTTGATGGCTTCTTCCAGATGAATATTTTCCGGGATATAAGTAGGGTAGTACATGTGGCCT
Organism: Chryseobacterium salviniae; assembly: GCF_035819015.1. NCBI lineage: Bacteria > Pseudomonadati > Bacteroidota > Flavobacteriia > Flavobacteriales > Weeksellaceae > Chryseobacterium > Chryseobacterium salviniae. Next base: position 47,321 of record NZ_JAYLAA010000057.1, read on the forward strand.
TTCGGAGGAAGTGCTCCTTTGGCGTATCTTACCTTTTCCAGCTCGGCTTCACTGAGGGTGGTTACATAATCCATTACTGGATCACTGATCAGGAATTTTCCGTCTTCTTTTCCATACACTACAAGATTGTGCGCATTGAAATGGAATTTATATTCTTCCGGAAAATAGGTAAGGTTGAAAACACCTACCTGAAGGCCGGTAGGAATATTATTTTCGAGGTTTTTTTCAAGTGCTTTCTGAGCTTCCTGAGGATTGGAAAATTTAAGCCTTTTAATTTTAATTCCCAGTCTTTTTGCGGCTTTGCTGAAAATAGCTCCGGGCATCGGGCGATAGCTGAAGCCAGGCGCAAAATTTACTTTTAAAAAAGGGAGGTAAACAAAAAATAACCCGGAACCGATTCCGAAGATCATGGGTTCGCTGATTTTCAGCCCTTTGTTCAATAATAAATTGGAAGCAACACCGTTCTCGCAATGTGCAGTCTGATGGTGTTCAAAATTAATTTTCATTCTTAGCTTGGTTTATTACTTTTCAACGATAATTTACTTTCCGTTGAAGTTTTTCAGTTCGTCTACTGTGATGCCGAATGTATCTGCATATTTTTTAAGGGTAGACTCGCTGAGTGTTTTAAATATTTTTGGTTTTCCGTGTCTTTTTACGCGCCATTGCCACATTCCGACGTAGGCTGCAAGAACCTGCAGATCCATTTTATTCAGTTCCATGAAATAAACAATAGGACTTACCACATTATTGGCAACATTCTGTTTTGCTTCTTCAATTCTTTCGTGTATAAGATCCATGGATTCTTCCAGCGCTGCTTTTTTGGCATCCCAGCCAATGCTGTTGGCGGTGGTGTAATTGTCATTTTCATCCGTCACATACAACACTTCAGTCATGTTTGCTGATTTAAGGTTGCTTTCGTCCTGTGGAAGGTCTTGCTTTTTCATCGTTTCAGTTTTTTACTTCTTGAATAAACAAATTGATTTCAGCTCTGATTAAAAGCTGATCATTATGAAAGGTTTCACAAAATATATTGCATATATTCCCGAACTGCGAAAGAAGTGAGGCTTTGGAAATAATTTTGTCACCAACTTTCGGCAAGGTAAAAATCTCTATTTTTTTGATGGAGGTAATAAAACCGATCACTTTGGTATCTGCATCCGGATTTTCGAAGAAGCTTTGTCCGAATATCGAAGAACAGGTTTGGGCCAGATTTTCGATAAGACCTGCTTCTGCAAATTCGTTATCGTGTACAAAAATGTTGTTTTGCCTGATCTCAAAGGAAGTCACCACATTCTCTTTGGTCAGCTCCAAGATATAGTCTGCCATTAGCATCGGATCGCGATGCGGGAGAAAATTATGGATATTGATGATGTTTTCTTCCTTTATTTCCATTAAATGATATATATTTTAAACGTAAAGCCGTTTGACTTAAGCAAGATCGCAAAATTTTTAATTCAAATATTACATAACAACCGTTTTCATCTGAGATTTCGCCACAACCTCATCATTAACCTTCGTAATGACATTTACCAAAGTCACCCCCATCATTTCATTAATAATGGAAACTTCGGATACTAGCTGATCTCCCTTTTCCGGAAGGTTATTTACTTCAAATGATTTAACGGCACCAATATATCCTGTAGGCGCTTCTTTTCCTAATAAATAATATTTGTAACCAGTGTGCAAAGCTACGCTCTGTGCCTGATGCTCCAGTAATCCTGATGCCTGGAAAGTTCCGTCCTGCATAAAAATATTTTCTTCCGACGGCGTAAATCCTGCAATCAGATGATTTTCTGAATATTCTGCAATGCTGTTTACCATCACAAAAGGAAACCGCTGTGGAATTAAGCTTTCCACAAAATCCTGATCGGATGTGGGCAATCGGTTTTCCATTTATACCACTGTTAATAATGCACAAGAATATGCGAATCTTCCGCTTTCCGGTACACAAAGCAGTACTTTTTCTCCCTTTTTCAGTTTTCCTGAATTCATTAATTCTTCAAGAGCAATGAAAATAGAACCTGCACCGATGTTTCCTACTTCCGAAAGGTTGTAGAACCATTTTTCCCAAGGGAAATCCAATCCTACATTGGCAAATTCTTCTTTTAAACCTTCTTTAAAATATCCTGACGAAATGTGCGCCAATACATGGTCTATTGTATTTGGATCAAGATTGTGCTTGTCGAAAGATGATCTTAAACTTTCTGCACCTTTTACCAAAATATACTGATCTAAAATTTTTGTATCCTGCTTCAGAGCAAAAATAGATTGTTTCAGCCATTCGTCTGAAGGATAATCTGCCCATGATTTCAGGCTGCCGTCTTCCTGTTTTTCACATCCTGCGTACATGCAGGCTTCAATTTCGTGGGCATAAGAATAGAAATCGATGAACTCCACTTTCAGGGAAGTGCTATTTGGCCTTGGCTTATTTTCCAAAAGTAATGCACCGGCACCGTCTGAAAGCATCCATCTTAAAAATTCTCTTTTAAAGGCAATAATCGGTCTTTCTTCAAGCAGTTTTAAATTTTCTGCTTCGTGATTGAATTTATCGGCAGTCATCCATGCTGAAAATCTTTCTGAGCCTACACACACTGCATTTTCCTTAACCCCTGCTTTTACGGAAAGAAATCCGTAATTGAAGGCATTCATCCCGGAATTACAAAGCCCCGTTGAGGTATTGATTTCGATTGATTTATTCAAATTAAGCTCTCCATGAACCATAGAAGCATGAGAAGGCTGGATCTGGTCTGCAGAAGTAGTTCCGCATGAAAGCAGCTCGATATCTTCTTTGCCAAAATTTTCATCGAAAAGGCCCTCAACGGCTTTTGCGGTGATCTGGGCATTGGTATGGGTAGGTTTTCCTTCCTGGTCTAAAGCGTAGTACCTTGTGGTAATTTTGTTGTTCCTCAGAATTAAAGCTTTTGCTTTTGACGGTTTTTCATTGATATAGCCAAGATACGTTTCCATTTCATCATTAGAAACCGGGTCATTCGGCAGGTATGTTGAAGCTTTTGTGATAAATACGTCGTTCATTCTATTTTATATTAATTCCTTGTAAATATTCTCTTTGTTTTTTTCTTTTAAACCAAAAGATAGGTGTTGTGAGCAAATGTAATACCAGAACTATTGGTGATACAATCCATATTGCAGCCATCAAATATACCTTAAAGAATTTGATCAGCAATGGTCGCTTTTCTTTTTTCCTGATGATGAGGTTAGACCACACTTTGAAAATTTTATTTCCTACTTTTTCTACTCTCACCAAGAAGGCACGGATTTCTACGGCTCCGTTTTTTACGAGATCCGGCTGAAGCGTTTCCATCGTATTGGCGGAGAAATGTTTTTCAATAATTCTTCCGTATTTTCCGGCTCCGCTAATTTCTTCATCTGAAACTCCTGCTGCGGGAAGCATCCCTGATTTTTCTTTTTTTCCGGTGGTCATCCAGCGAAGGATGGTCAGTACGCTGGTATAATTGTCGTGTCGGTCTACCAAAGCAATGTTTCCTACAAGCTTCGCCTGCATTTGTTTTAGATAAACTTTAAGTTTTTCCTGTGAAAACATCCACATATTTCTTGTGCCTGAAACGGTAACGACCGGAGTGTCTTTAAGAATATTTTCGGCAAAGCCGCTTTTCAGAAAAGAAATAGTGGGAATAGACGGTGTTAAATACCAAACCTGATACCCGAAAATAACCAGATCAAATTTTTTATTCAGCACTTCTTCGGGGGGCGTCAGAATTTCGCAGGGAATCTGCAGATAAGATTCGGGAAAAGTGTTGAAGAATACATCTCCTGACCACGGAAAAGGAAAGTCTTTCTTCAGCTTTATGTTGTAGTAGGTTACATCATACTCCTGGCTTTTATCTTCAAACGGGCGTGCGATATTTTTTACAATATCTTCAAGCTGGCCGGATTGGGTATAATATATAACAAGTATATTCTTTTTCATTAATTCTTTTTATCCGTTTACAAAAATATGCTTTTCATATTTATTATTTTGAAGTAAATATTTTTAATGATCCATAACTGAATTTTAATGAATAATCAGCATTATCTAATATATTATTTTCTATATCACAAAAGATAATGGTTCCGGGAAGTTTTTCCAAGGAACCGATGTTGAATTTTTCATCCGAAATCAGGAGGATATCAATGTTTTTATTGATTTCTTGAAAGTCGTTTATGTAGTTAATCTTCCTTCTTTTTACCAGGTAGTTCTGTTTGGCAATCTGTCTTTTTTCATCATCTTTGATATAACTGAATATTTTTCTTCCCGCCTGCTGCAGGGTAAGCAAAATGTCTTTCTGTCCGAAATCGTCTGCAATATGAAGGATATTGGCATCTTTAGGAATATGCTTACCCAGTTCAAAATAGACTGATTTATTATTGTCAAAATCTTTTTTAACTTCATTTACCATGTCGGAATCTTTGTATAAAAAGCTTAAAAACAGTTTTTCCTTAAAATAATTTTCGTCTTCGAGTTCATTTTTGAGCGCAGCAAATTCTTTCCTGAAATAGGCATTGATTTTTTTGCTACGTTCCGAATAATTTTCCCCGAAACTTTCATCTTCATTTTTTATCCTTTCACCCACTTTTACGGTAATGGCTCCGTCATAAATGATAAAATCTCCTTTCGGCAGCACTTCGGAATTCCCGTGAATATAAACCGGTACAATATCCAGCCCGAATTGCTCCACAAGATAAAATGCCCCTTTATGAAATCTTTTAATATTGTTTGTATAAGAACGCTCTGCTTCGGGGAAAACAACAAGAGAATACCCCTGTTCAACTTTTTCTTTCAGCTTACTGACTCCATTTTCTATACCCTGTGAAACAGGATAGCAGCCTAATGCTCTCACCATTTTCCCAAAAACCGGAGATTGATATACCCAGTCATTAACAAGGAAAACAAACTTGTGGGTAGTCATTGCTACTGCCAGTGTATCAAGGAATGAAGTATGGTTCGCAATAATAATAGCTGGTTTGCTGAAATCTTCTCCCGAAATGTTAATGATCTTTTTTCTTACCCATGGATTGGTAAATAGCACGGAAGTTAAAAATTTAGCAGAAATTAATTTAAAAAAGTTTAAAGTTTTGCCTTTGGAATTTTTTGTAAACGGGCTGATAAACAATGAGAAAAACAATCCTCCCAAGCCGTAATACAGGAAAGACAGCACGGAGTGAATGAAAAGCCTTAACGTAATAGGAGAAAGCCCTTTTTTTGCCCTGTTGGTGATGAGCAGCCTAAACCAGAATGGATATAAGGTTGAGGTAATTACAATTACCGAAAACATTCCTATTAAAGCAACCAATGCTAAAGAGTGAAGCGCAGGATGTTTGGCAAAGATAAGCGAACCGATAGACAGCACAGTCGTAAAAACCGCCAGAATAATTGACGTTCTGTATGTAGGAAGTTCGTTTTTTCCGGTTGTGTGCTCTTTTTGCATAGCTTGTGTAAGGAAGATGCTGAAATCGTCTCCAACTCCGAAAACCAGTGTGCAAACGACTGTGCTGAAGATGTTTAACTCTAATCCGAGGAAATATAACATTCCTGCTGTGACAACTCCGGTAAGGACAATCGGGAACATCGTAAGAAGGGTAAGCTCAAAATTCCTGAAAAATAGAATGATTGTTAAAATAATAGCTAAAAGAGAATAGTTAATCAGCGTATTAAAATCTCTTTTCAGCAATCCGAGGAAGTTTTCATTCATCTGCTGCCGGTCGATGGCGAGAGCATCATGCTTTTTTTCAACATCTTTGATGAATGCATCTCTTTTATTTTCATCAACCTTTACTACATTCGATACGGTATAAAATCCTTTTTCCTCACTCAGGAATTCGGAAACCTGCAATGCTTTTACTTTTTCGTAGTCTTTAAGGCTTACCAGCGTATAATTTTTATTTAAATTATCATTAAACTGATTGAATGCAGCGTCATTAAAACCATATTGATTTCCGTTTTGAATAAGCTCGGAAATGGTGCGTGATTTTTTATCCGATGTCCAGAATTTATGCCAGTTTTCAATTTTTTTCTGCTGGTCTTTTTCAGAAAGAACCACTTTTCCCAGAGAATTGTAGCTTAATATTTTTCCTTCCTGCTTTTCTTTTTCCAGAAACCGATTCAGTTCTGAATTTTTAGTGAGCACTTCTTCTGCCGAATTTCCGTAAGAAATCGTATAAATAGATTTTGAAGTGATGTCGGAAAGCTTTTCAAGTTTTGCTTCCGTTATTTTTAAATCTTTGGGGATGTAATTTAAATCTCCGATATTTTCGTTAAACCCTACATGCCGAAACCCGAAAAGGCAGGCAATAATAATCACCGAACAGCCGATAATCAGAGGTTTGTTTTTTTCGTAAGGATAAGAACCTATTGCATCAATAAAGTTGCTGTTGGCTTTTTTTTGTTTTTTAGGATGGTATAATTGCGGTATAATAATCAGTGCCATAACGGAGGATAGCATAACCGTAATGGCTGCAAAAAGTCCAAGGTCCTTTAATGCTTCGGAACGCACCAATACAAGACAGAGAAAGGAAATTGCTGTCGTGGCGCTGCTTAGTATGATGGGCTGCGTGATTTCCCTGTAAAGTTCTTCAATATTATTGTTATGCTTGTAGTGGGTAAGAATGTGGAGTGCATAATCTATTGTGATCCCGATGAGAATAGCACCTACACTTAATGAAATGGCGGAAACTTTATCTTTAATGAAATACAGGATCAGTAAAGCGAGCAAAACCGAAAAAACCGTTGGAAGGAATACAATGAATGGCGTAAAAAAATTCCGGAAATAATAGATGAGTAAAATCAAAAGAACGGTCATTGAAATCATCACCGTATTTTGAATATCCTTTTTGATCTGCTGCGCATTGGCAACCGCAATAACGGGAGAACCAAAATAGCTGATCTCTGTTTTTCCTTTAAACTGCTTATTCAGATTGTCTTTTATTTGATTTAAATCATTGATGAATGATTCGTTGTTTTTGGTGTCGCTGCTTTTATTTTTGGGATCGATAAACAACAAAAGGTTTTTCCCGTCTTTGGTGACGATGTAGCTGTTTTCAAGTTTGAAATCCTTACTGATATTTAAGGCATTAAGTTTTTTTATTCCTAAAAAAGTAATTCCGAGCGGGTCTTTTTTGATAAATTCTTTGGTAACCAGACTTGTAGGGGAAACCAGCGAGATGTAGTTATTTTCTACTTGTTTTGCAATGCTGTCTTTATTCAGTTTTCTGTCGATTTCAGTGTAATCGTTTTCATCTAAAAATAAAGGAAGATTCTGGTTGACAAATTCAAAGGTTTCTGAGATTTCATTGTCGTTTACTTTTCCCTGAATGGAACCAATGTATTTTTGCAAAGGCTCAATCTTTTGTAAGAAATCGTCTGCCGTTTCGGACAGCTGGAAATTGTCTTCTTTGGAGCGGTTTTCAATGATAACAATGATTTTATCTGAAAAATTAAGCTGCTGCAGCACTTTTGCCGTAAGGTCTGATTTTTCATTTTTTGGGATGATCTGGCTGATGTCTTCTTCAAAATTAATTTTTGAGGCAAAGAAGCCGCATAGTAAAGCAATTCCGACTGCAAAAAATACAGAGAGAAGCTTGTTTTTAGAAATAAAATAATATAAGAATATGAAAAAACGATGCATCACATGATAGAATCAAGTTTGCAAATTTAATTTTTTCAGGATTAGTTCAAAGTGTTTTACAATAAGTTTATCTGAAAATCAATAAAATATTTAATCGTAACGAAAAAAAATATACATTTGCAGAAGTTCCTATTAATAATATAAAAAAAACTAAGCATTGCTTAGAATTTATTATGTTTACAACAAATGATGAAAAAATAAACGGACTGTTATTCGTAATAATTCTGCCGTTCCTGCTGTACTTCATGTCCTACTATGGATTTGAATCTTCTTACACGAGACTGAAAACTTCAGAAAGACCTCCCGAATTTTTATTTAATTCCGTCTATGCGTACCGGGTAATTCCCAATTATATCAGTGTGAAAATGACCGGTTTTATGGAATATTTTATCCAATATAAAATCCCTTTTCTCAAAAATTTTCTTTCTAAAAACGGGACCCCTTTTTATCATGGTCTTTTTTTAGTAAACAGCTTTTTTTTCATTTTATGTTCTTTGATATTAAATAAGATTTTCACACTTAATCCATCAGAATTTATTATTGATATTAAGGTAAGACGAATAGTTCATCTTCTTTCGGTATTCTTTATCGTAATCACACAATATGCTCCCACAAATTGCGATACTATTGCTTTATTCTGTTATTTGTCTGGGGTTTACCTTACATTGAGATATTATCTCACTCAGAAAATGAGATTCTATTTATATTTGGTGATTCTTATTGCTGTATCTACGTTTGTAAGAGAGACGGCCTGTCTGAATATTGCTTTCTTTACAGCTTTATTTTTCAATTGGAATAAATTAAAACAGCTTCAGTTTAGATCAATATTTGCCGTAATTCCTTTGATTATTGCTTTTATTGTTCCGTACTTGGGATTAAGACAGATAGTTGTAAATTCTGAAGTTACATTTGTGGAAGGATTTTATATCAACAGGAACTTTACCAGTCCTTTTAATCTGGCAGGGTTGGTGTTTGTTTGTATTGTTATTTATTTTATCTATAAATTTTGTACAGAGGATGTAAATAAGGAATTAATAAAAAAATATCTTTTTTTCTCACTACCATATTTGTTCATGATTACCATCGTGGGATTGTTCTGGGAAATCAGGCTTTTCTTACCGATAATTCTTACTTTCTTAATTATAGCATTTTACCAGTTTAAAACTCTAAAATATAAATCATGAGTTTATTGCATCCTTATTATTTAATTGCATTAATCTATATGCTTTATTTCAGCATTCAGGAGGTTTTTGTAAAAAAAGTTGATAAAAAATGGTTTTGGTTTTTGGGTGTTTACCTCATCATCATAGCGGGACTTCGGGAGAATGTAGGGCCGGATTATGGAAGTTATAAAGGCATTTATATCTATTCCGATACAAAAGATTACACCAGTATTATCCTGAAAGCATTACACATAGAAGGGGCGGAAGTTGTTGAAATTGAATGGTTATATGCTCTTATCAATAAAATATTGCTGAATGTATTTAATGCTCCGTTTTACCTGGTAACACTGGTAATTGCAACTTTCGCTATCTTTTTTAAAATTGAATACACGGAAGATAACACATTCTATCCTTTTACCTATACACTTTTCATGTTTATTCCCAATTTTTTTATTGGGGAAAGCGGACAAATTAGACAAAATCTCGGAACATTTGTTATTTACTTTGCCATAAGGTATATAAAAGAACGGAATCTCTGGAAATATCTTTTATGGGTTTTTATAGCAACAGGAATACATAATGTCTGTTACCTTTTCCTTCCCATGTACTGGCTGGTAAAGCTTCCTTTAAACCGGTTTGTAATGTTGAGTCTTATTATTGGATCAATTTTCGCGTCTCCCTTTGAAATTTACAGAGTTTTTGGAAGCTTTTTGGAGAATCTGGCCTCCGACAGCACACTTGTTGAAGGTTTTAATGGTTACGTAGATGAATCGGTACAGAGACTTAACGGAGGTCTTGGCGTGCCGGAAGCAATAATGGCCATTCTTACATTTTTCTTATTTACGTTTGACAAACCAATGGAAGAAAAATATCCCTATTATGAATATCATAAAGTCTTTGCTGTCTTCGGCATCTGCATGTATTTTATCTTTAGGGATAATCCTATATTTTCATCCAGAATGGCAGGAGCATTTATTGGCTTTTCTTATATAATTATTCCTAATGCGATGTATGTAGTTTCACAGAATACTAAAAGATTAATATACGCCTTTATCATCTTTCTTGTCCTATTCAACTTTGTTCTCTTCTCAACTTTTAACAATATTACAGCAGGAAGATTTACTTTACAATTATATAAAAACTTTTTATTGCCATAGCTGAAGTGAAATAATCTACAAATTAGAAATGATGATATACTGGATATTATAATTATGCCCTTAACGACTATTGAAAGTCTTAATAGCTTATATTGTTAAAATAAAACCCTGGACAAAACCTATCTAATAAAAAAACTTTACTTTTGCAAAAATTTTTAGAATGTCGAAAAATTTAGTAATCGTCGAATCACCGGCAAAAGCAAAAACGATTCAGAAGTATTTGGGGAAGGATTTTGAAGTGAAATCCAGCTTTGGGCATATCCGTGATCTTCCTAAAAAAGGGATGGGAATCGATTTGACAACCTTCAGCCCGGATTACGAAGTTTCTGCAGACAAAAAGAAATTGGTGACCGAATTAAAAGCTGCCGTGAAAAAAGCCGAAATGGTTTGGCTTGCATCCGATGAAGACCGTGAAGGGGAAGCTATTGCCTGGCATCTCGCCGACGAATTGAAGCTGAAACCGGAAAACAGAAAAAGAATTGTTTTTCATGAGATTACTAAAAATGCCATTCTGAAAGCTATTGAAAATCCAAGAGATATTGACCAAAACCTTGTCAATGCACAACAGGCAAGAAGGGTGTTGGACAGAATCGTAGGTTTCGAAATGTCTCCCGTGCTCTGGAAAAAAGTAAAACCCGGATTATCTGCAGGAAGAGTGCAGTCCGTAGCCGTAAGGTTAATTGTTGAAAGAGAAAAAGAAATCCGTGAGTTTGTTCCGAAAGCGAGCTTTAAGCTTGACGGAGTTTTCCTTAATTCGGCCAATCAGGAGATTGCGGCAAAACTGAAAAAAGACTTTGACAAAGAACAGGACGCAGAAAAATTCCTTGAACTGGCGCAGACGGCAGAATTCAAAGTATTAAATGTCGAAACAAAGCCGGGAACAAGATCTGCTTCGGCACCTTTTACCACTTCTACCTTGCAGCAGGAAGCTTCTTCACGATTAGGATACAATGTAACAACTACCATGCGTCTTGCACAAAGGTTATACGAAGAAGGATACATTACTTACATGAGAACAGACTCCGTGAACCTTTCCCAGGAAGCAATTGAAGGAGCAAAAAAACAGATTACTTCAGAATACGGAGCAGCATATTCTTCACCACAAAATTATACCACAAAATCATCATCAGCTCAGGAGGCGCACGAGGCGATCCGTCCTACAGACTTTGGGGTAAAAACAGTAAGCGATGTTCAACTGAACAGATTATACCAGTTGATTTACAGAAGAACACTGGCTTCTCAGATGGCGAATGCTAAAATTGAGAAAACCGTTATTGAAATAGGAAATGCAAAATTGCCGCAGAATTTTGAAGCACAGGGAGAAGTTATCATTTTTGATGGTTTCTTAAAAGCTTATGGTATCGTAAAAACCGAAGAAGATGATGAGGAAAACAACGAAAAGCTGCTTCCTAAAGTAAAAGTGGGTGAAGTTTTAGATTATAAAAAGATTACCGCTACAGAAAAATTCACAAGACCAAGCGCAAGATATACTGAAGCAGGCTTGGTAAGAAAGCTGGAAGAGCTGGGAATCGGACGCCCTTCTACGTATGCACCAACTATTCAGACTATTCAGAATCGTGAATATGTAGACAAGCGTGAGATTGAGCCGCAAATTCGGGAGGTGGTAAAAATATCTTTGGTAAAAGATAAAATAAAGAAAGAAGTCCTTGAAGAAAAATTCGGAGGGGATAAAAATAAATTTGTTCCCACCGATATCGGTGAGGTAGTAAACGACTTCCTCACCGATAATTTTAAAGAAATTCTGGATTACGGTTTCACTGCAAGAGTGGAAGAAGGCTTCGACGAAATAGCCAGTGGAGACCAGAAATGGAAACAGATGATGACAGATTTCTACTCGAAGTTCCATCCGAGAATCGAAGATGTGGAAGAAAATGCAGACCGTGCTACCGGCGACAGGCTTCTCGGTATTGATCCTAAAACCGGCAAAAATGTTCATGCGAGAATCGGAAGATTCGGAGCGATGATCCAGATCGGGGAAACGGAAGACGAAGAAAAACCGGTCTTCGCATCATTAATGACAGGGCAGAACATCGCCACCATTACCCTTGAAGAAGCGCTGGAATTATTTAAGCTGCCGTTTGATCTCAGCGAAGTAGACGGGCAGCCGGTTTCCGTAGGAGTCGGAAGATTCGGCCCATATGTGAAGTGGGGCGAAACCTATATCAGCATTCCTAAAGGAGAAGATCCGCTTTCGGTAGACCAGAAACGTGCAGAGGAAATTATCAATGAAAAGAAAATCGCAGACGCACCCATTGCAACATACAAAGGCGAGCCTGTAACGAAAGGTTCCGGAAGATTCGGGCCGTTTATCAAGTATAAAGATATTTTTGTGAATGTGCCGAAGCGATATGATTTTGAAAATCTTTCCCAAAGCGACATCAACGAGTTAATTGATGCTAAATTGGAAAAAGAAGCCAACCGGTACATCCAGCAGTGGGAAAAAGAAAAAATTTCTATTGAAAACGGAAGATGGGGGCCATTCATCAAATTCGGAAAAGGAATGTTCAAGATTCCGAAAAAAGCAGATGATACCAAATATGATGCTGAAGAGCTCAAGGAAATTTCTTTAGATGAGGTTAAAAAATGGATCACTGATCAGGATCCGAAAGCCTTTGCAGAAAAGAAAAAACCGGCAGCAAAAAAGCCAGCTGCCAAGAAAACCACAACGGCTAAGAAGGCTCCGGCAAAAAAGAAATAATTTAATGTTTAAAATCATCAACAATTCGTTGATGATTTTTTTCGGGGTATGTGTTTTGGGGCGGCGGCGAAGCCGCCGCCCCGAAACACATACCCCTCCTGAAAATGATAAATTGCCCTAAAGTGCGGGATAGTAAGTTGATAAGCTTATATTAAATTAGCTTTAAAATAAATGCAATGGAAAAACCCTTCACCCGCAAAGAATTTCTTCAGACCTCAGCGTTGGGTATGGCTGCCGTATTGTTGGGATCATCATTCACCAGCTTAGTATCTTCGGAAGAAAATCCTTATTTCAGGTTGAAACCCATCGGAAGATCACTCGCTCTAGAAGGCTACTACATTTGGTGCAGTTCGCCGATCTGGGGGGATGACGGAAAAGTTCACCTTTTTTATTCCCGATGGAAAAAGGAAAAAGGAATGGGCGGATGGCTCAATGGATCTGAAGTTTGTCGCGCCGAAGCAAATTCTCCATTTGATACATTCGAACATAAACAGGTAATTCTGGCCCCGCGAGGGGAAGGCTTTTGGGATGCAACGACCTGTCATAATCCTTTAATTAAAAAAGTCGGGAATCAATATTTATTATTTTTCATGGGAAATTCCAACGGGAAAACCAGCACCAAAAGAATCGGGCTTGCAGCTTCAAACAGTATTGACGGACCATGGACAAGGCCTGACCAGCCGTTGCTACTTCCCGGACAAGAAGGTTCCTGGGACGATCACTGTACTACGAATCCTGCTTTTGTGAAAGGAAACGACGGAAAATACTGGCTTTTCTATAAATCATGGAACACACTTGAATACGAAACCCAAAAAGGGACGGTAAGGGGAAACAGGAAATACGGTCTGGCAAAATCGGATTCACCATTTGGGCCTTATGAAAAAGTTTCTGAAAATCCTGTCATCGATTTTTCATCATTGCCCGGCAATGCTCAGCTTGAAGATGCTTTTGTCTGGAAACAGAAAGGCAGATTTCATATGATCGCCAGAGACATGGGGTTTTTTAATCATGAATTGGGGTTGCATTTGGCCACAAAAGACGGAATCAATTGGACAAAGCCCGAAGTAGCTTATTTTAATATGAAGCATTATATCAAAGAACCTAATCCTCCTGCATACCTGAAAAGATTCGGAAGGCTGGAAAGGCCGATGCTTTTGCTGGATAAAGACGGAGAAACGCCGCGGTTTTTGTTCGGAGCAACGCAGGGAGGAGCTTTTGAGACTTCTACCACTTTTGTTTTTGAGATTTCAAAAAATAATTAGTTTTTACTCGGATAATTGTCAAAGATAGAGCCTGTTTAAATTTGAAATTTATTTTTACCATTAAGAAAGTTAAGTTTCGTAGGCTTAAAAAACTTAATAAAATCAATGTATTGATTTCTTAATAATCATTTTAACTTACTTAAATTTTTAATGTTAAATTTTTAAGAATAAACGAAGTTTATTTTAATTTAGGAATTTGAGAAAAAGCTATAAAAATTTTATGAGTAAAATATAGAAAGGCTTTTGAACTTTTATAGAGTGAAACAACTGCTGTTATTTTATGCTTGAGGAATAATTTAATTTTAATATTTTTGATCTCAATATATATTGAAAAGAGATCATGAATTTTGAAGATTTTATTATTTCGCCAAGAAATTTCAAAACAGAAAGCTGGCAGATCGGGCACAGAATTACGAAGGATATCAAAGAAGACAGCATTGTCCTTCTTTTTGTTTCGGATTACAGGGGTGCCAATGGAGATGCTGAAGTACAGGATTTTACAGGCATCCGCAAAGAGTTTTACCAACTTTCACAGCTTGATTTTGAAATTCCGATGGTAGATCTCGGTGATCTTGTTTCCGGGAAATCGGTTCAGGATTCTCACTATATTTTACAGGAAGTTCTCTCCGCATGTCATTATAAAAGAGCAATTCCGGTAATTATCGGTGGTTCTAATGATTTTTCTTTTTCGCTTTTTTCAGCGCTTAATTTTCATTCAAAGAATATCAATTATACGCAGATAAGCAATATCATTTCTCTCCAGCAGGGTGAAATGATCAACGAATATACTTTTCTCAGCAAGATTTTCGGGGCAAAGAATTTTTCAATTAAAAATTATCACCACCTTGGCTATCAGAAACATCTGAACGAAATTGATTCGGTAAGACTGATAAAGGAAGTCGAATTTGATATCATTCGCCTTGCTGAAATGATGAATTCTACCGAAAAGACAGAACCGTTTTTCCGAAAAGCTGATTTGGTAACGGTAAATTGTGACGCTATTGAAAGTTTTAGCGAGCCTTTCTCCATGAATCCGCAGGTAAACGGACTGAACAGAAGAGAAATCTGTGCATATATGAAAGAAATAGGACTTAGCGAAAACCTTAAATCCGTAGGAATTTTTAATTATAATATTTACTCGGAAAATCAGCTCAACCACCAGCTTCTTGCACAAATGATCTGGTATCTCATCGAAGGAATCAACATCCAGCGGTCTCATCCTAAAGAAAGGCATTATGAAGTATTTTATGTTCTTATAGACGACCGGAAATATACTTTCAAAAGGGATACTTTCAGCAATCTCTGGTATTTTGGGGATGATGAAAATGTTGAAAACTGCGTTCCCTGTTCCCGAAAAGATTTCGATGAGGCTAAAAAAGGCTGGCTAAACACAAGACTGACGAAAATTTAATATAATGAAACATGTTCCCTCAAAAGTTTCTGTAATTGTTCCGGTTTATAATGTTGAAAAATATCTTGCCAAATGTCTTGATTCTTTAATTAAACAGACTCATCAGAATATCGAAATTCTGGTGGTGAATGACGGAAGTACAGACCGTTCCGAAGAAATTATTCAGGATTATGTGCAAAAATATCCGGACAAAATAAAAGCTTTCCATAAAAAAAACGGAGGACTCAGCGACGCCCGGAACTTCGGAATAGACAATGCTGCCGGTGAGTATATCGGTTTCGTAGATAGCGATGATTACGTAAATTCTCAAATGTTTGAGGAAATGGTAACGCTTGCGGAAAAGCATCATGCAGAAATGGTGATCTGTAACATCCAAAAAGTAAATCAGCAGGGAAAGATTCTACAAAAGCTTACACAGATTCCCAATATGCCGGAGAAAATAGAGCTTGAAAATAATTTTTCCGTTTTTTCTGATATCAGCTATTTTGCCTGCAATAAACTTTTTAAAAGAAATCTTCTTAATGAGAAAAGATTTAAAAAGAATATTCATTTCGAAGATATCCAGCTCATTCCACAACTTTTATTGGATTGTACCACCATTGCACAAACCCAGAATTACCATTATCAGTATCTTGAAAGAACCAATTCTATCAGCAAAACCCACACCGAAAAAGGGCTTGATATTCTGAAAGCGGTAGAGGATGTAGAAGAATATTTTAAAACAACAAAATATTCTGATAAAGTGCAAACGCTCAAAAATTTTCAGATTCTCGAAGGGGTGTATTCTTTTCTTGCTTATCTCGCTTTCGTTAAAAATGATGATGTTTTTTACAAAATGTGTGAAAAGCTTGAATTTTTTATGAAGAAAAGGGATATAAAACTTAAAAATTTATTGCAATTTAATCGTTTTGGTAAGAATTATCTATTATCTTTGTCATTGAAAAAAAGCATATTCTATCTTTTGTTTTTTGCAGGGCAAAAAAAACTGATAAGAAGATTTATATAAAAACACAAATGTAAGTGCTGTTTCGGAAAAGCTTACACAACTGTTTCCGAAGGTTTCAACACAGATGAACAGTACTTTTAAATGAAAAAAAATGAAAAATTTTGAATTATTTTTAGCTCAATCGGGTCTTCCCATATTTTATATTAAAATAGGACTTGGTTTTTTATTCTCTTTTTTAATCACATTTTTTTCAATTCCTACCATTCTCAGGATTTCCAGAAAAAAGAATCTGATGGATGAGCCGGGAATAAGAAGTTCTCATCTACGTAAGATTGCCAACCTCGGCGGAATTGCCATATTTTATTCTATAGGAATTTGTGCGCCTATTTTTGCCTATGAGCTTTTCGATCTTTATAAATTCCTGTTTGCCTCTCTGGTTATTCTTCTTTATGTAGGGGTGATGGACGATATTGTTGTGATGAGGGCCTATAAAAAGCTCGTGGCGCAGGTTGTTGTATCGTGTCTTGTGGTAATCGGTTCTGATATCAGGATAAGAAATCTTTTCGGCATTTTCGGCATTTATGAAATCAATTATTTTGTAAGTGTGGTTTTCAGCATCATTACCTTCATTATTCTTATCAATGCCTTTAATCTTATCGACGGGATTGACGGCCTTGCAGGAGGGTATTCTTTGGTTTGCAGCAGCCTTTTTGGAATTAGCTACTACAGGTTAGGATCATACAATTATCCATTGGTGATTTTGTCAGTTATTATTATTGGTTCCGTGCTTGCTTTTTTATATTATAATTTATCCAATTACAGGAGCAGTAAAATTTTTATGGGCGATACCGGATCAATGCTTTTGGGATTCCTGCTGGCTTTTACTTCCATCTCTTTTATCGATATTTTTATTGACAAAAATATTCCCAATATTCCCAGATATCATCTTAAGTCTGCACCGGTAGTTGCCGTGGCTATTCTTATTCTTCCGATTGTTGATACACTGAATGTAATCATCATCAGATTAATCAACAAAAAATCTCCTTTTGACGCTGACAGAAATCATATCCATCACAAGCTTTTAAAGCTTAATCTTACACACAGAAGATCTTCCGGATATATTATTTTGTATTACCTTTTTATAGTCGGTTTAGCCTATTTATTAAGACATACAAATGTCAATTTACTGCTTTTTATTATACTGTTTTTAGGCTTCTTCGGTGCATATATCCCTCATTTTATTTATACATTGAGACATATCAAAAACACTAAAAATTAAATTTGTTCTATTATAATATCAAAAATATGATGAAAAATTATAAGTATGTATTCCTATTAGTGCTGCCTTTTCTAGTAGTGTCCTGTATTACTACAAAGGATGTCCGCTATATGCAGCCCAATGAAAGCCTGGTGATTAATGAAGAAGGACTTATTCCTTACAATATTCCCATATACAGAATTACCAGAAATGATATATTAAACCTTAATATTGTTACAACCCCGAAAGGAGATGCCGCACAGTTTTACTCTGCACTGAATGCTTCGGGCGCGAATACTGTACAGGCGACTTCCGGTGGTGCATCTGGTACATTAGGTAGCTCAAGAGCCGGCGGAGGTAATTCTGTATTTTATTTTAATGGCTTAAAAGTAGACTCTAAAGGCGACATCAATGTTTTTGGTATCGGTTATATTAAAGCAGAGGGAAGAACAATTGAAGAGGTGTCTCAGGAAATTCAGGCAAAAGTTAATGAAAACTTTCAGGACGGAAAATCTGAAGTAAGGCTTAACACCGACGGGATTACTTATTATATACTGGGAGATATCGAGACAACGGGGCTCACAGGAGAGAAAGTAGCACATAAAAACACCCTTAATATTACAGAAGCACTGGCTATGAATGGCGGGCTTAATAGAACCATCGACAAGAAGAATATTGTTATCCACCGAAAGCTGCCCGAAGGAATCAAGGTGGCCAAAATTGATCTTACTAGGGAAGATATTATGAATTCACCCTATTATTACGTTCAGAACGGTGATGAAATATATCTTAATACAAGATCTAAAAGCCTGAACGGTTTAGGAAAAGACCCTATACAGACATTAACTACAGGAGTATCAGTAATTACAACTGCATTATCTATCTATCTTCTTCTTAAAAATCTTTAATATTATGATTCCCGATAAAGAGACAAAAATTGAGAAAGATGCTTCTCAGGAAGGAAAATACGGCTCATTTGCGATGTTCGACA
Organism: Chryseobacterium salviniae; assembly: GCF_035819015.1. NCBI lineage: Bacteria > Pseudomonadati > Bacteroidota > Flavobacteriia > Flavobacteriales > Weeksellaceae > Chryseobacterium > Chryseobacterium salviniae. The sequence continues at coordinate 65,871 of NZ_JAYLAA010000057.1, forward strand.
TTACCCATTTTTTTAACAGAACTCTGAAAAACTGGTATTGGTTTGTGATGATGTTTATCATTGGCTACATTATTTCATGGGTTTATACTAAATATTACGCGCAGAATGTTTATGCATCAAATTTGTCATTAAGTGTTTCAAACAATACAGCAAGCTATTTTACTCCAAACCAGTCCATCAATTTTATTTGGGGTCAGGGTGGGAATCAGGACGGTATTTACCTTAAAAAAATGCTCCTTTCAAGATCTCATAATGAGTTTTTGGTAAAAGAATTAGAGCTTTTCGTGAATTATTCAACCAAGGGCGTTATCAAGTCAACTTATCTCGACAAAGATGATGTGCCTGTTTTGATAGAGGTAGATAAGAAACACCTTCAACAGGTGGAGTATCCCATAACCCTCATTCCAAAAGGCAAAAATCAGTTTGAAGTGGTTTTGCCGGATGATGGTCATTCAGCCAATTTATACAATTATGAAACAGAAGGATTTACCACCATCAAGCCATACGACAGGCCCGAAAACCGAATTATAGAAATCGGAGAATGGTTCACAGCTCCTAACCTTCGATTCAGGCTTTTGAAAAACCCTGTTACGCCTAAAATTGATCTTCAGAATATTATTGTGAATTTAAGCACGGTAAATAAAGCCGTAAATGATATTATTTCGACCATTTCTGTAGATTTCGATAAAGAAATAAATACCATAATGATTATTACTAAAAAAGGCTATAATCTCAACGGAACGGTTAACTTCCTCAATAAATCCGTAAGCCAGCTTCAGAAAAAACGCCAGGCTGATAAACTTATTGTAGATAAAAATACCAATGCATATTTACAGGAAAATCTTGATAAAATAAGAAAGAAGCTCGATTCTAGTGCTTATGTCCTTAATTACATGAAGTCCACTGAAAAACTCTATGATATTAAAGACAGAGATGAAAAATCTCTCAACAAAATTAAAGAACTCGAGTCTAAAAAAGCCGATATCGAAAGTAAAATTAGTTCCCTTGATCAGATAAGACGTACCCTCGTTTCGCAAAATTTTGATAAAATGATAAGCACTTCGGCAGCAGGCTTTCAGGATGGTTTTTTTTCGGCAACGGTCTCCGAGCTTAAAGATTTATATCTTAAAAGGCGCGAAATGGCACTTATTTACAAACCGAATTCAGAACCTATGGTTGAGATCAGCAAACTGATCAGAGATGCACAGACCAATTCCAATGAAGTTCTTAAAAATTATTACAGAAATTATTTGGAAGAGATAGGTAAGATTAACAGACAGGTAATGGAAACAAATTCAGATCTTGATGCATATCCGGAAAAAGAAAGGAAATATCTGGATGCTGAAAGAGGATATAATATGATAGAAGCTACCTATAACAGTCTCCTTAGCAGGCAAAACGAAACACAATTGAAAATAGCCGGAAATCAATCCGATATTACTGTGATAGACCCTGCGAAGAACTTAGGGCAATCACCCATAGGCCCGAATATTAAAGCAGTAAAAGCAGGAATTATAGGGGCTCTTTTGATACTTCCTCTTCTTTTTATTGTCGCCGGAGTAGCGCTTGATACCAAAATCAGAAATATTAAAGAATTACTCAGTGCTACGAGAATTCCTCTTCTAGGTGTGATTGGAAACAATGACAACGAAACGATGCTCACCGTTCTTGAACAGCCCAAATCTTCAGTTTCAGAGTCGTTCAGAGGCATTAGGGCTAATATGCGGTTCTTATCCGGAAGCGACGGCGGAAGCAAGGTTATTCTGGTAACTTCATCCATTGGAGGGGAAGGGAAGACTTATATTTCCATCAATCTTGCTTCCGTGTTAGGGCTGAGTGACAAAAAAACAATCCTTCTGGGAATGGATCTCAGAAAACCGAAAATTTTCGGGGATTTTAGAATTGATAATAAATACGGAATTTCAAATTATCTTACCGGGGAGGTAGAAATGAGCCAGATTATTAATAAAACAAAGATCCCTAATCTTGATGTAGCGACTTCAGGGCCAATTCCTCCTAACCCTTCTGAGCTTCTGATGAGCGAAAAAAATATCAGGTTTATCCAGGATCTTAAAAAAATGTATGATTTTATTATTATTGATTCGCCGCCGGTAGGCTTGGTTGCAGATTCTTACGAGCTGATGAAATATTCTGATACCAATATTTATGTGGTCCGTCACGAGTATACCGAAAAATACATGCTTAAAATCATTACCGAAAAGTATCATAATGGTGAAACAGGTAATCTGGGGCTTGTTTATAACGATTACAACACGAAGCAAGGGTACGGCTACGGCTACGGTTACAGCTATGGCTATGGCTATTTTGATGAAGATAAAAATTATAAAGCACCATTGTTAATAAGAATTAGAAATAAAGTACGGGAATTATTCAATAAAAAATAATACTTTTAAGCCCTCATTTAATGAGGGTTTACCATGCAGCGGAAATTGAGCGCCTGATAAAAAAAGAATATTTTGTCGACTTTATCGTTTACTTTATAACAAATTATGTTTTTTTGTTTATTTTTAACTAAACATTAAGATTATCATTAATATAAAAATGTTTTATATTTGCAAAAATTAAATTTTAAAATAACCATAAATCCATATTCTTTTATGAATAGAAAATTATTGTTTAGCTTCCTTGCCGCCCTAGGAACTGTGGTAAGTGTTAAAGCACAAAGAAACGAACTGGGAGTTCGTCTAGGTATGAGTAACCTAGTTGGGGATATAGGGAGAACGAATTATATTTTACAAAAGCCATTGGATTTAAGTAGAGCGTCGGATTGGGGAGTTCCGTTTTACGGGGGGATTTTATATAGATTTAATTTTAATCCTCATCAGACGGTAAGATTGGATCTTGGATATAACCAGATTCAGTTTAATGACAAAGTTGCTAAAGAAGAATACAGACAAAATAGAAACTCATTCGGGAAAAACAATGTCTATGAAGCAAGTCTTGTTTTTGAATATAATTTCTTCCCGGTAAACAACGAACAGAAAGGTATGGTAAGTCCGTATATTTTCGGCGGGGTGGGAGCTTTAATGTTTGATGCACCGAAAGCTACACTCGTTAACGACTTCAGAAGAGATGCGGATGGTGTTGCACAGGCTCCGATTAACGAGCTTGATTTTACAACAACAGCCGAGTATTCTACAGGAACAAAAACAACCATGCATATTCCTTTTGGAGTAGGCTTAAAATATAAATTTAATTATAACTGGGCCATTTTTGCTGAAGCAACATTCAGATATACACTTACGGATCAGCTTGATTACAGCAAAATCCTCAGTAAAGATGTGGTCTCCACTTACAATGGAGATATTTTAAGCCCCGTTACAGGAGGTTCCCTTCTTCAGACAGATGCATATTATGTGGTGTCTAAAGAAAGAGAAGCTGCCTTTTTAGGACAAAGAAATATTGGAGATCAGAGGTCTAAAGACTGGATGAATACGGTAAGTTTAGGCTTAACTTATTCTTTCGGAAGACCTCCGTGTTATTGTGATTAATATGTCGTTGATAAAAGATAAAATAGATCCGGATAATTTACCAAAGCATGTTGCTGTCATCATGGATGGTAATGGAAGATGGGCAAAATCCCGGGGCGAAGAAAGAACATTCGGACACAGAAATGCCATCAATGCAGTAAGAAATGCCATCAATGCATGTAATGAAATACATATTCCGTACTTAACGCTGTATACCTTTTCTTCGGAAAACTGGAACCGCCCCGCAGAAGAAGTAAATACATTGATGAATTTACTTGTGGAGACCCTATTGCTCGAAGCAGAGGAGATTTTCAGCAAAGGCTTAAGGATGCATGTCATCGGTAATCTGGAAAAGTTGCCTCCACTCGTAAAAGATCAGCTGAATCGCGTGGTGGAACTTACAAAAGAAAACACAAAAGGCAATTTGGTACTGGCCATAAGCTATGGCTCACAAAACGAAATACTGAATGCCGTGAAAAACATAAGTGAAGATGTAAAAGAAGGAAAAATATATGGAGAAGATATTGATGAAAAATTATTTGAAAGCTATCTTTATACCAAAGATTTTCCGCCTGTTGACCTCTTGATAAGAACCAGTGGCGAAATCAGAATCAGTAATTTCCTCCTTTGGCAGATCGCCTATGCAGAACTGCAGTTTTTAGATGTTCTGTGGCCGGACTTTACGAAAGATATCTTCTTTCAATGTATTGTTGATTATCAAAACAAAGAAAGAAGGTTCGGAAAGACCGGAGAACAAATAAAAATCCAGTAAAATTTAAGACAAGAAAGACTACGATAAAAATGAAGTTTAGACTATTACCCATCATTATGTTTGTTGCTTCTGCACATTTTTATGGACAGGTAACTCCACAGGACAGCACAAGGGTGAACACCTCTGTACAGGCAGGAAGCCAGACAGGAACATACACACTGAAAGACATCGTTGTAGATGGGGTTAAAAAATATACACCCGCTCAGATCCTCAGATTTACAGGATTATCAAAAGGTGAAACGGTAGACATTCCGGGGCAGAAAATAAGTAATGCCGTAAAAAAACTCTGGGATACCCAATCTTTCTCTGAAGTTGAAGTATACGTTCAGAGCATTGAAGGTGAAACTATCATCCTGAAATTCTACCTTCAGGATCTTAAAGATCTCGGCGAAGTAAAATTTGTCGGAAAAGGCATCGGAAAATCCAAAAACGAAAAGCTGGCTAAAGATAATAACCTGAAACCGGGAACCAAAATTACTCAGAACCTGGTTTCAAGTCTTAAGACCAATATTCCTAAAGATTATATCAAAAAAGGGTTTGCTGACGCAAAAATTACCATTCAGGATAAAGTAAATGCAGGAGATCCTAATCTGGTAGACTGGACGATTAATGTAGATAAAGGAAAAAGAATTAAAATCGATCATATTGAATTTGAAGGAAATGCTGCTGTATCTGACAGAAAACTCAGAAAAAAAGCATTTAAAGAAACAAAACAGAAAAGATTCGGGATCGGAGGTATTCTGAAATCTTCAAAATTCATCGAAGAAAAATACCAGGAAGATAAGCAGAACCTTATCAGCTACTACAACTCTTTAGGATACAGGGATGCAAAAGTTCTTTCAGATTCTGTCTGGAGAAATAAAAAAAACAATTACGAGATCAATGTAAAGCTTAACGAAGGTAAGCAATATTATATTGGCGATATTACATTTACCGGAAATACCGTTTATTCTACAGATTATTTGCAAAGACTCTTAGGATATAAAAAAGGAGATATTTACGATGCCGTAGGATTCAACAAAAAAGTGGGAGAAGACGGAGGTAAAGAAGATGATTCCGATATTAAATCGGTTTACATGAACAACGGTTACCTTTTCTCAAACGTAATGCCCGTTGAAAAATCAGTAGACGGAGATAAGATCAACCTTGAAATTCGTATCAACGAAGGCGAAAAAGCAACTTGGAACAGAGTGACTTGGGAAGGGAATACAACTACCCACGATCATGTCATCTTAAGAGCTTTAAGAACCAAACCGGGAAATCTTTTTGCTAAAAGCGATATCAAAAGAACCTATTTTGATCTTGCAGGAATGCAGTTTTTCGATCCGCAGCAGGTAGGGCAGGATATTCAGCCCAACCAACAGGACAATACTGTAGATATCAATTGGAAACTTGTAGAAAAAGGCTCATCTCAGGTTCAGCTACAGGCCGGTTACGGGGGTAACAGCTTTATCGGTACCTTAGGATTGACATTCAACAACTTCTCCTTAAAGAATTTCCTGAAATTTAAAGATTTTAGACCTGTACCTCAAGGTGATGGACAAACTTTGTCACTTCAGGCACAGGCCGGACAATACTTCCAAAACTACAGCATAGGATTTACAGAGCCTTGGTTATTCGGCACTAGACCAACGGCATTATCTGTAAGTCTCAATAACTCAAGGGTGAGATACCCGGATTCTTTTGGTGGGGCTGCACAAAAATTAAATATTTTCTCCGCTTCAGTGGGATTAAACAGATTACTGAAATGGCCTGATGATTATTTCTCATTGTATACAGGGCTTCAGTACCAGAAATACGATTTTAATAACTATCCTTTTGATTTTGGAGGAACTACAGAATATTATGGTACGGCCAATAACTTCAGTATTAACTTAGGGCTGAGCAGAAACTCTGCCGGGATAGACCCGATTTTCCCAACGGTAGGATCAAACCTTGACCTTTCGGTAAAATTTACGCCGCCATATTCACTGTTTAATAATAAAGATTACTCTACCCTGTCTCCTACAGAAAAGTATAAATGGATGGAATTCTTTAAAGTGAAATTTAAAGCCGATGTTTATAATGAAATTGCAGGAAAGCTTGTATTGAGGTCTTCTGCAGAAATGGGATTTATGGATGGGTATAATAAAGAGCTTGGAGCGCCGCCATTTGAAAGATTCTATGTTGGTGGTACAGGCCTTTTCGGAGGTCGTTTTGACGGTAGGGAATTGGTTCCGTTAAGAGGTTACGAAAATGCTTCTACATATGGAGGAACTTCCGATGACATCACCCCTGCAGGTGGAGGTACTATTTACAACAGATTTACGTTAGAATTAAGATACCCGATTTCATTGAATCAGACTGCTAAAATTTATGCGCTCACATTTGCTGAAGGAGGTAACGTTTGGAATTCTTGGGGAAGCTACAATCCGTTCCAGCTGAAAAGATCAGTAGGCGTAGGGGTGAGAGTGTATATGGGAGCTTTTGGCTTGATTGGGTTCGACTTCGCCTACGGATTCGATAAAACAGTTTCAGGAACAGAACCTTCCGGATGGAAAACACACTTCCTGATGAACCAATCTTTATAATTCATCAATATGAAAAATTTTAGAATTGTTTTCACATTCTTCTTATTTTTGCTTTTCGGTTTAAGCAATGCACAGAAAGTGGGTGTTGTGGATACAGATTATATCCTTAATAAAATGCCTCAGTATAAAGAAGCAGAAGCCAGGCTCAACGCTCAGATTGATACTTGGCAGTCGGAACTTCAGAACCTGCAGTCGGAGTACGAACGTAAAAGATCTGCCTTCGAAAGTGAAAAAGTACTTTTAATCGGAGATCAGCTAAAGCTCAGGGAAAAAGAAGTAATGGATTTGGAGAAAAACATCAAAACCACTACAAGCTTACGTTTCGGAGCAACAGGCGAAATTAAAAAGCTCAGAACAAATCTTGTTCAGCCATTCCAGGACCAGATTTGGGGAGCCATAAAAACAATGGCAGAGAAAAACGGAATAGGCATCGTGGTTGATAAAACAAGCAATAATGTACTATTCCTTCAGAAAAGATTCGATTATTCTGATAAAGTGCTTGATATTTTATTAAAAGATAGCGATAAAAAAGAAAAAACTAAAACCCAAAAATAAAAGTTTAACTTTTATTAAATTTACAGATCTAAAAACAAATTAAATTATTTATTTACCAATTATGAAAAAATTAAGTGTATTATTTGCAGCGGTAATGATGGTTGTATCGGTAGGTATGGCAAAAGCTCAAAAAATTGCAACTTTAGACGTTATAGGTGTTCTTAACGTAATGCCTGAAAAGAAAAAAGCAGATACCGATCTTAAAGCCTTCTTAGATACAAAACAAGCAGAAATTAAGAAAAAGGCTGATGCAGCACAGGCTAAATTCCAGCAGTATCAGACAGAAGCTCCTAAAAAGACAGCTGAAGAAAATACGGCAAGAGAAGCAGAGATGAAAAAATTAAGCGATGAAATTCAGCAAATGAATGACAAAGCACAGAAAGATTTCATTGCTAAGCAGGACGCAGCTTACGAGCCAATCGAGAAAAAGCTTAACGATGCCGTTTCCAAAGTTGCGAAAGCAAACGGGTATGATTATATCATGGATGCAAACTCTTCTGCCTTTGTATTCAAAGGTGGTCCGGACGCTACTGCTGCCGTGAAGAAAGAATTAGGTGTTCAGTAATTTCTAAGATATTTAAAAACATTTATAAAAAACCATCTCTCATCGGGGTGGTTTTTCTATTTTTGCAGCATGGAAAAAGAAGTATCAACCACGGTAAAGGTGAGGTTTAGTGATTGTGATCCCATTGGTCATTTAAATAATGTAAAATATCTGGAGTATATGTTCAATGCCAGAGAAGACCATGTGGAAACATTCTACGGCTTTACCTATGAAGAATATACCAAGCTTACTGGCTGTACATGGATTGCCATTCAGAATGAAATTGCGTATCTTAAAGAAGTACGATATAATACCTCGGTTGTCATCAGCAGTAAAACCATAGAAGTTCTGGACAGGACTGCAAAGGTTGAAATCCTTATGAAAAGCCCGGACGAAAAAACAATTCATGCCGTATTATGGGTAACCGTAATTTATTTTAATGTGAAAACAAGAAAATCAGAAGTGCATCCCGAAGACATCAAAGAAACTTTCAATAAATTTTATGTAGATTTAGAACAGAAAGATTTCCAGTCAAGAGTTAAATTTTTAAGATCACAGAACGCAAAAAATTCATAATGAAAAAAATATTGATAGTAGGAGGAAACGGACAGTTGGGAAATTGTATCAGAAAGATCGCTCCCGACTTTGAACTGGATTATGAGTTCATTTTTACAGATTCTCAAACATTGGATGTTACCAATGAAGATATGATAAATTCTTTTTTTTATGATAATAAACCGGATTTCTGTATCAATGCATCAGCTTTTACAGCGGTAGACCTTGCTGAAAAAGAAAAAGAAAAAGCTTTTGCGGTAAATGCAGAGGGAGTTGGCTACCTTGCACAAGCCTGTAAAGAATACAATACACTATTTATACATGTATCCACCGATTATGTTTTTGATGGCGAAACGAATCTTTGTTATTCCGAGGACGACTTCACGAACCCGATAGGCGTTTACGGAAAATCAAAATTAAGAGGAGAGGAACTTGCTTTAGATGCAAACCCGAAAGCAATCATTCTCAGAACATCATGGCTCTATTCAGAATTTAACAAGAATTTTGTAAAAACCATGATGAATCTCTTTACCCAAAAAAAAGAATTAGGAATTGTAGCAGATCAGTTCGGGCAGCCAACTAACGCCAACGATCTTGCAGAAGCTATTATCAAGATTATTGAATCGCCTCAGAAAAGCTACGGCATTTTTCATTTTTCAAACTACCCGGAAACAACGTGGTTTGAATTTGCCCAAAAAATAGCCGAATTTTCAAAATCGCAGATCATGCTGAATGCTCTTACTACCGAACAATATCCTACCCCTGCAAAAAGACCAAAAAGAAGTACGATGTGTCTCGATAAAATAGAAGAAGCATACAAAATCGAACCCAGACATTGGGAGAATAGCTTGGAAGAATGTATTGATATTCTTACACATAATATATAAAAAAATGAGAAAAATACTATTTGCAGCTTTTATTTGTACAGCTCAGTTGATCTTCGCACAAAATGTATTTTTAACGAAAGTTGAAAAAACCAACGAAAGCACAGATAAGTTTTTGTATAAAATTGACGAAGAAAAAAAGGATGCAGAATATCTTGGTGAAGTTGAAATTCAGGGCTTTTCAAAAAACGATGCCGAAATTTTCTCATTAATTTATAAAAAAGCAAAAGAGATTGGGGCTAATACCTTCGCCTTAAAACCTTTTGAAAATGTTGATGGTTCATTGCAAAAATTCAATCCGGCAAATTATAGGCTGGCTTTGTATTATCTTCCGAAAGAAAAATTAATGGATCAGACCGGAAATCTCTATTTGTTTGCCTCTGCAGAAAAAGACCAGAAAATAAGCATCAATCGTGAAGACTATATTGTTTCTTCCAGATCATTTTTAAAGTTAAAGGTCATTCCAGGAGAAGTCTATACCATTTCAACAAAAAAACTATTGGGGTCAACCATAAAATTTCAGCCGAAAGAAAACAGCACCAATCAGTACTTTCAGATTTCAGCCACAAAAATAAAATCAGATGAAACAGGTGTTGGCGGACTCAATCTGAAAAGCGGAGATATTATCGGACTTGAAAAATCCTATGCCGAATTTTTGAGTGTGATTTATAACAAACAAGCAGAGTGAAAACTTTGCTTTTTTTTGCTTTATACATTTTCTTAAAGTCCAACCTTTCTTATTCTTAATAGCTTGCCCAGGGCTAAAACAAAACTCATTAACCTTCAACAACAACTTTCCTCTATATTTACAGTCTCCACTCGTCAACACTCAGACGCTCCAAATTTCCAGCCCTCCCGCTTTTATTTATCTGGGGAGCTTCTTCCGGCTCTCGCTACTCGCTTTTTCCGGTATTGGGGTTTGGGGGGGGGGGG
>NZ_JAYLAA010000058.1:0-64438 GCF_035819015.1 Chryseobacterium salviniae
GGGGGGGGGGGGGGCGCCGCCCCCCCCCCCCCCCGAAACCATACAAAATAGCGAGTGCGGAAAGCCGGAATAAGCTTCCAATAAAAATATGAATATTACTTTTCGATATTATCAAATTGCTGAAAAATAAATGAAATACAGTTCAATCATTTCTGAGTAAAGCTGCCGTTTAAAGAGGATAGAAGTTTAGAATAACTATAAATTATCAGCCTAAAATAAAGGAATTCAATACATTATAAATACCTCAAAAACAATAACTCCTTCTGGAATATTCTCGGAACTATTTTTGCATCCTATTCATTCATAATCACTAAAAAATATGAATTATGAATACCAACAGACTTTCCGAAGCGATGGAAAAAGCGCTTAGTGATCAGATGAATAAAGAGATCCATGCAGCACACGTTTTCTTATCGTACGGAATTTGGGCAGACGATAAAGGGTATCAGGGAATTGCCAACTTCCTGTACAGACACGCTCAGGAAGAGAGAAACCATTCCATCAAATTTATGGAGTATGTCCTAAACAGAGGCGGTAAACCAAAAGTGGAAGCCATACCTGCGCCACCGGCTGATCCTGAATCTCTTACCGCTTGTTTTGAAGGCGTGTTTAAGCATGAAGTAGACAATACTACTTCGATATACAGAATCGTAGATATGGCATTGCAGGAAAAAGACTGGGCGACATGGAACTTTATGCAGTGGTTCGTACAGGAGCAGATTGAAGAAGAAACCCTTGCGATGAACCTTATGGACAAACTGAAAATTGCTGGCGGAGACCGCGCTACAAACGAGTCATTATTTACTTTAGATAAAACACTGGAAAAAGCACCTAATGATGTTGCCCTTGCTCAGGAAGCTACAGGTGACAATCCGTAGAATAATTTTATTGAATCAATATATTAATCTGTCAGTTTCTGGCAGATTTTTTATTATGAAACTCCCTTTAAAATCACTATCTTTGCACACTCATAATTCAAAGATGATAGTTTCGAGTTTAACTAAGCGGTTTGTATAGCATACCTTAAACTTTGAACCTTAAACCTTGAATTTTTAAATATTAATTTGAATCTAACGTTATGAAATGTGGAATCGTAGGCTTACCGAACGTAGGTAAATCAACTCTTTTTAACTGCCTGAGCAACGCAAAAGCACAGTCGGCCAACTATCCTTTCTGTACCATCGAACCCAACCTGGGAACAGTTTCCGTACCGGATCAAAGATTGTTTGAGCTGGAAAAAATAGTAAAACCGGAAAGAGTTTTGCCGGCGGTTGTAGAGATCGTGGATATTGCAGGTCTTGTGAAAGGAGCCAGCAAAGGAGAAGGGCTGGGCAACCAGTTTTTGGCCAACATCCGCGAATGTGAAGCGATCATCCACGTATTAAGATGTTTTGATAACGGAAACATTGTGCACGTAGAAGGTTCCGTAGATCCGTTAAGAGACAAAGAAATCATCGATATTGAGCTTCAGCTGAAAGACCTTGAAACCGTAGGAAAAGCGGTTGAAAAAGCAAAAAAATTCATCAAATCCGGAAAAAAAGAAGATATTCTCGCATATGAAACATTGCAGAACCTTCAGAAATTTTTGGAAGACGGGAAGAACGCCAGAGAATTTGCAACGGATGATTTTACAAAATCAATTATTGCAGAGGTTCAGTTACTGACCAATAAGCCTGTTCTGTATGTTTGTAATGTAGATGAAAACTCCATTAAAAACGGAAATGAATGGATCGGTAAAATTGAGGAAATGGCTAAAAATGAAGGAGCGGAAGTAGTGGTACTGGCTGCTCAGATTGAAGCAGACATCAACGAATTGGAAACTTATGAAGAAAGAGAAATATTCCTTGAAGAACTGGGACTAACAGAACCGGGTGTAAACCGTCTCATCAGAAAAGCGTATGATCTGTTAAAACTTCAAACGTATTTCACGGCAGGGGTTAAAGAGGTAAGAGCCTGGACGATCGGGCAGGGATGGACGGCGCCGCAGGCTGCCGGAGTAATCCACACCGATTTTGAAAAAGGTTTCATCCGTGCAGAAGTAATTAAATATGATGATTACATGCAGTACGGTTCTGAAGCGAAAGTAAAAGAAGCAGGAAAACTTTCGGTAGAGGGGAAAGAATACATCGTGAAAGACGGTGACATCATGCACTTCAGATTCAACGTATAAAAATATTAAAGTTAGTTATTATAGAAAAACGCTTCCGATTTATTTTGGGAGCGTTTTTTGCATTCATGTCGGAAACTTTTAATCATGAAAATTTTATATTTCCTTGCATTTATATTGCTTATTTCCTGTTCAGAAACCGTGGAAGACTGGTGTTTTGCTGGCTTGAAAGACAAATTCACTTATTATCAGGAGAAAAAGCCTTTTACGCACACTTTATGAATTATTGATGCCTCAATACGCAGACACTGAAGGCAATTTAAAGAAAATGCATTACACATTCACTGTTTTTGAAAGTGATTGCGATTACTTTCATCAGGTCAATACAGACTACAGGATTTTATTTATTCCGGAAAGTGACAAAGAAAAACGTATTACGTGAAGTTGACAGATGTCACAAGTGAAAATATTTCTAAGATAAAGAAAGATAAAAAAAATCCGGATAAATTTTATATTTCAACATCAGGCAACAGTTATGAAAGTGACTATTCCGCCGAATACAAAAACGGAAAATGGAAACTGGAAATGTTCGGAGGAATTGTTATTTAATTTACGTGCAATATTTCGTACATTTGAATTATACAAATTTAAGTATGGAAAAAGCAATGCACACTTCCTACGCAACGTTGGATGATTTTTACCGTGAAATGACTTCCAAGCTGGGAACAAATATCGAAAGCATATTCCCAAAAGGCCTGCATAAAGAAATCGGGCATTTCAATATATTTGATATTGCACAAACGATAGAAAAGGCAAAGCTTACTTCCGAAATGCCCTATAACAGAAGAAAGTATTACAAAATAAGTCTGATAAGAGGAAGAAACAGAGCGGAATACGCAGATAAAATCATTCAGATTAAAAACAATGCATTGTTGTTTGCCACTCCGAAAGTTCCCTACCACTGGATTCCCGAAGATACCAACCAGTCGGGAAGCTTCTGCGTATTTACAGAAGATTTCCTTATTAAAGATAAATCATACAACACCCTTGAAAGCCTGCCGATCTTTCAGCCCGGAAATATTCCCTTATTTGAAATTGATGATGAACTGGCAGACGAAATCGAACAATTGTACCGGAAGATCAAAAAAGAAATAGACTCCGATTATATTTTTAAATACGACCTTATCCGGAATTATGTCCTTGAATTGATTCATTACGGACAAAAGCTTCAGCCTGCCTCAAAATTATCAACCTCAAATGATGCTTCTTTAAGGGTAGTTTCACTCTTTATCGAATTGCTGGAAAGACAGTTCCCCATAGAATCCTCCGATCATAGACTGCAGCTGAAAACCGCAAAAGACTATGCCGACCGACTGGCCGTTCATGTGAATTATTTAAACAAAAAACTAAAAGAAAGCACCGGTAAAACGACTACGGAAATTATTGCTGAAAGAATTGTGCAGGAGGCAAAGATTATGCTTAAACAGACCAAATGGAATATCTCTGAGATTTCTTATGCTTTGGGATTTGAAGAAATTGCCCATTTTTCCAACTTCTTCAAAAAGAAAACTTCACTGGCACCTATGGAATTCCGTTCGTGATTTGAATTTTGCAAATTTCAGTTTGATTAAAGCAAACTTTCATGATCTGAATTTTGTGAACTTTGTTTCATCAAAAAAATAAAAAATAATGGAAGCAAGAACAAAAATTGCATTAGTTACCGGCGGAAGCCGTGGTTTAGGAAGAAATTCAGCAGTTAAGATCGCTCAGAAAGGGCTGGATGTGATCATTACCTACAACAGCAATAAAGAGGAAGCTGATAAAGTAGTAAGTGAAATCCAGGCATTGGGCAGAAAAGCCATTGCTTATCAACTTAACACAAAAAACGTAGGAAGCTTTGATGATTTTGTAAAAACTGTGGGAGATCATCTTGAGGAAAACACAGGCAGCAGAAATATTGATTACCTGATCAATAATGCAGGGACAGCATTATATGCACCGATTCCTGATGTAACCGAAGAGCAGCTGGATGATGTGGTGGATATTCATTTCAAGGGTGTGTTTTTTCTTACGCAGAAATTTTTACCTTACCTGAATGATAACGGAGGAATTATCAATATTTCTTCAGGACTGGCCAGATTTGCATTACCCGGATCTTCGGTATACGGTTCCATCAAGGCCGGAGTGGAAATGCTTACAAAATATATGGCGAAAGAATTAGGGCCGAGAAGAATTAAAGTGAATGTTGTAGCTCCGGGAGCCATAGAAACGGATTTCGGAGGAGGAAGAACCCGTGATGATGAGCATGTTAATGCCATGGTTGCCGGAAATACCGCTTTAGGAAGGGCAGGGCTTCCTGATGATATCGGCGGAATCGTAGCTTTCCTTTGTACCGAAGATGCCGGCTGGATCAACGGGCAAAGAATTGAAGCATCCGGCGGGATGTTTTTATAAACCATATCCGGTGGCTGTTATCAAATTACCAATTACAAAAAGGTGGCTGATCTCGAAGCCACCTTTTTTATTATATTTTACACAAATTCTCAATCGCTTTTTCTAAGGTTTCCTGTTTTTTAGCGAAACACAAACGGATCACATTTTCATTCCGTTTATTTTTATAAAAAGACGAAAACGGAACACTGGCTACTTTATGGGAAATCGTGAGTTCACGGGCAAAATCAATATCGCTTTGATCGGATATTTTATCATATTTCAAAGCCTGGAAATAGGTTCCTTCGCAATCCAGCAGCTCAAAAGAAGTTGCCGACAGTCCCTTCCTTAAAAAATCTCTTTTCTCCTGGAAAAATGTACTCAAGCCATTATAATGCTCAGGATTTTTCATGTATTCAGCCAAAGCCAGCTGAACAGGTGCGTTTACTGAAAAAACATTGAATTGATGAACTTTTCTGAATTCTGCGGTTAGGTTTTCAGGAGCGGCACAATATCCTGTTTTCCAGCCTGTCACATGAAACAATTTCCCGAAAGATGCCACCAAAAGGCTTCTTTCTTTCAGTTCCGGATATTTGCATATGCTTAGATGTTGTCTTCCGTCGAAAACAATATTTTCATACACTTCGTCGCTTAAAATAAGAATGGAGGTGTCTTTGACAATGGTGATAAGCTCCTGAATATCAGTTTCCTTTAAAATTTTTCCGGCAGGATTGTTCGGATTGTTGAGGATAATCATTCTGGTTTTATCCGTCACCAGGTTTCTTACTGCGTTCCAGTCAATCTCATAATCCGGGGCTTTCATTTCGAAACGTTTTACAATTCCCCCGAAAAGTTCAACCGTAGGCTCATAACAATCGTAGGCCGGTTCGAAAATAATTACTTCATCATCTTTTTTTATAAAGCTGGCAATCGTGGTAAAAATAGCCTGTGTTCCTCCTGCTGTAATCGTTATTTCCGTATCAGGATGGTAAACGGCTTGGTGAGCGTTTTCAATTTTTTTGGCAATTTCTTCTTTGAGACCGATCATTCCGCCCATTGGCGCATATTGGTTAAACCCTTTTCTGATATAATGATCGACATAACCGAGCAGTTCAGGATCCGGCATAAAATCAGGAAATCCCTGCGACAGATTAATCGCCTCGTTTTCAATGGCCAGCTGCGTCATCTGGCTGAATATCGTTGTTCCTACATTGGAAAGCTTTGACAATGGAAGTTGTATCATGAAAGTCTTTTAGAATACCGAATTTAATTCAAAAATTTTAATATCAGCGTATGTATTGTGTTTGATTTGAATAATTTCAAAGATATGTTTACTAACTTTCAGAAATTTTATTTATTAACAGTTCGCCCTTCCAGGGCTCCTCAATTCGTTTTTTTACTTTAACGGCTCTTATGTAAATATTCTCAGTTTAACTTAAATTCCTCAACAAATTTTAAATAAATTCGGTTTATTCTTTTTTATTTGATGAAATAATATAATTACGTGTTTGTGCCTGTAAAACCGTAGATTTTCAGATAAATATTCTTGAAAAATAATTCAAAACCTTCGGATATTTTTCATCAATTTCGTATTTTTGTATGTTTGCTGAAATATATATGTCACAAGAAATAAATCCAATCTATTCCGAAGATAACATCAGAACCCTCGATTGGCAGGAACACATCCGTTTGCGCCCCGGAATGTACATCGGGAAGCTGGGAGACGGTTCTTCTGCCGATGACGGGATATACATTTTGCTGAAAGAAATCCTGGACAACTCTATTGATGAGTTCAGGATGAAAGCCGGTAAAAGAATCGAAATAAAAGTAGATGACGGCAAGGTTACCATCCGTGATTTCGGAAGGGGGATTCCACTTGGAAAAGTAGTGGATGCTGTTTCTAAAATGAACACCGGAGGAAAGTACGACAGCAAGGCTTTTAAAAAATCTGTAGGTCTGAATGGGGTTGGTACAAAAGCCGTAAATGCGCTTTCGGAATATTTTCGCGTTCGCTCGTTCCGGGACGGAAGGCTGAAAATGGCTGAGTTTTCCAAAGGGATGATCACTGAAAATTTTGATGAAAAAGACACCTCAGACCGAAACGGAACGGAGATTTCTTTTATTCCGGATGGCGATATTTTCCTGAATTTTAAATTCAGAAAAGAGTATATTGAAAGAATGCTCCGGAATTATGCCTATCTTAATCCCGGGCTTAAAATATTTTTCAACGGCGAAACTTTTTATTCCGAGAACGGACTTAAAGATTTGCTTGATGAGGAACTTGAAAATGAAACGCTTTATCCTATCGTTCACCTGAAGGATAATGATATTGAAGTAGCGATAACGCACACCGACAAATCCCAGACGGAAACGTATTTTTCTTTCGTTAACGGACAAAATACCACTCAGGGCGGAACGCATCTCAATGCTTTCCGTGAAGCGTATGTGAAAACCATTCGTGAATTTTTCAATAAAAATTTCGATGCTTCTGACGTCAGAAAGTCCATCGTGGCTGCTATTTCCATCAATGTGGAAGAGCCTGTTTTTGAATCCCAGACCAAAACAAAATTAGGTTCCAATGATATCGGACCTAACGGACCTACTGTAAGAACATTTGTCATTGATTTCCTGAAAAGTAAACTGGATAATTTTTTACATAAAAATCCTGAAGTAGCAGAAGCGATTCAGCGGAAAATTTTAATTTCCGAAAGAGAGCGGAAAGAGCTTTCCGGAATACAAAAATTAGCAAGAGAACGGGCTAAAAAAGTTTCCCTTCACAACAAAAAGCTGCGTGACTGCAGGCAGCATTACAACGACCAGAAAGCCGAAAGGAAAGGAGAAACCCAGATCTTTATTACCGAGGGGGATTCTGCATCAGGGTCTATTACCAAATCAAGGGATGTGGAAACACAAGCTGTATTTTCATTAAAAGGAAAACCTTTGAACTGCTATGGGCTTACAAAAAAAGTGGTATATGAAAATGAAGAATTCAACCTGCTTCAGGCCGCTCTGAATATTGAAGAAAGCCTTGAAGATTTGCGGTACAATCAGGTAATTATCGCAACCGATGCCGATGTAGACGGAATGCACATTCGTTTGCTGATGATTACGTTCTTTTTACAGTTCTTTCCGGATCTTATCAAAAACGGACATCTTTATATTCTTCAGACCCCTTTGTTCAGGGTAAGGAATAAAAAAGAAACAAGATATTGCTATTCGGAAGCGGAAAGGGTAAAAGCGTTAAACGAGCTCGGAAAAAACCCTGAAATCACCCGATTCAAGGGATTAGGAGAGATTTCTCCGGATGAGTTCAAGCATTTTATTGGGAAAGACATCCGTCTGGAACCTGTAGTGGTAGGAAAAGATCAGACCATCGATCAATTGCTGGAATTTTATATGGGTAAAAATACACCGGACAGACAGGTTTTTATCCTGGAAAATCTTGTTGTAGAAGACCCGGATATTGATAAAAAAGAAGTATTGAGTTAACATATTGCAGATGAGAAAATAAAAAAAATCGATAAACCACAAAACACAAAGAAAAAAAATGAGACTAAGTAACCGCAACAAAACTTCGGTGTACAGCTTTATTAACACATTGCTGATTATGTTCCTGGCGGCCGGCACCGGAGCTTATTTCCTCGAAGAAAGCAGGATTAAAATTTTAGGAAAAGAAAGCCTGCTGCTTATTGCCGTACCGTTATTTCTGATACTTTTGTTCTACCTCAACGGAAGGCAGATTTTTGAGTATGACAGCGAGGGTGAAGCTCTTCATTTCAGAAACAGGAATGTGATACCTTTCCTGCAAAAGCCTCTGAGTGATGAATTTCCTAAATACAAGCTGCTGAAGTTCGAGGTTATTAAGGTATTTTTTATGAAAAGATTGTACATTACAATTTCCAGTAAAAACAACAGAACCATCATGCTGAAATATGAGATATCTTATCTCACAAAAAAAGAACTTACTGATTTAAGATTATCTTTAAATAAAGTAGTTAAAACCAATAAAGAGAAAAGCGTAAATAGATAAATGACAACTGAAGAACACCCGCACGAAGGTGAAAGCTTAAAAAAAGTTTCCGGGCTTTATAAAGACTGGTTTCTGGATTATGCTTCTTATGTAATTTTAGACCGGGCCATTCCGTCGGTTTATGATGGCTTCAAACCTGTTCAGCGAAGAATCATGCATTCCATGCGTGAGCTGGAAGACGGACGTTACAACAAAGTAGCCAACATTGTTGGGAATACCATGAAGTACCATCCCCACGGTGATGCCTCTATTACAGATGCCATGGTGGGAATCGGGCAGAGAGAACTGCTGATCGATACCCAGGGAAACTGGGGGAATATCTATACCGGAGATTCTGCGGCGGCAGCAAGATATATCGAAGCAAGGCTTACCCCTTTCGCACTGGAAGTGGTTTTCAATCCGAAAACAACAGAATGGGCAAAATCTTATGACGGCAGGAATAACGAGCCGATTGATCTTCCCGTAAAATTCCCGCTGCTTCTGGCGCAGGGGGTGGAAGGAATTGGGGTGGGGCTTTCCACTAAAATTCTTCCCCATAATTTTAATGAATTAATCAATGCTTCCGTTGCTTATCTTAAAGGGAAAAAGTTCGAGCTGTTCCCGGATTTTTTAACGGCAGGCTTCCTGGATGTTTCTGAATATAATGACGGACAAAGAGGCGGAAAAGTAAGAGCCAGGGCTAAAATTTCACCTCTGGATAAGCATACGCTCATCATTACGGAACTTCCGTATTCGAAGACGACAAGTGATCTTATTGATTCCATCATCAAAGCCAATGAAAAAGGAAAGATCAAGATCAAAAAAATTGAGGACAATACCTCGGATAAAGTTGAAATCCTGATTCATCTTCACAATGATGTTTCTCCGGATAAAACCATCGATGCATTATATGCATTTACCGATTGTCAGGTAACGATCTCCCCGAATGCGTGTGTGATTGTAGGGGACAAGCCAATGTTCATGAATGTTTCCGATATTTTAAAAATGAATACTGACCACACGGTTTCATTGCTTAAAAAAGAACTGGAAATCGAGCTTCATGAATTGCAGGAAAGCTGGCATTTTTCTTCTCTCGAAAGAATATTTATTGAAAACAGGATCTATCATGACATTGAAGAGGTGAAAACCTGGGAAGAAGTTTTAAAAACTATCGATAAAGGATTACAACCTCACACCGGACATCTATTAAGAGCAGTCACTGAAGAAGATATTTTAAGGTTAACAGAAATCAGAATTAAGAGAATTTCAAGATTCGATTTAGATAAATTTAAAGAAAATATTGCGGCATTGGAAGGTAAAATCGAGATGGTAAAGCATCACCTGGATAACCTTGTTCAATACGCTATCGATTATTACCTTAATATTCAGAAAAAATACGGAAAAGACCGCCAGAGAAAAACAGAGCTCAGGATTTTCGATACCATTGATGCTACGAAAGTAGCCGTGGCCAATGAAAAATTCTATGCCAACTTTGAGGAAGGCTTTATCGGGACATCACTGAAAAAAGATCAGTATCTTTTCGATTGCTCAGATATTGACGACATTATTACTTTCAGGAAAGACGGAAGCATGAAGGTGGTAAAAGTGGAAGCAAAAACATTTATCGGAAAAGATATCCTGCATGTTGCTGTCTGGAAGAAAAACGATAAAAGAACAGTGTATAACATGATCTACCGTGAAGGCAGGGAAGGCCCATACTACATGAAAAGATTCTCTGTGACAGGCGTTACAAGAAATACCGACTATCCTTTGGCTTCAGATAAAAAAGGCTCGGAAGTGCTGTATTTTTCGGCCAATCCAAACGGTGAGGCTGAAACAGTGTCCGTTCTTCTAAAACCGAATCCAAGAATCAGGAAAAACAAGATGGATGTTGATTTTTCCGAATTGGCCATCAAAGGCAGGGATTCCAAAGGAAACCTGGTAACCAAATATTCCGTGAAAAAAGTAGACCTGAAAGAAGAAGGAGTTTCTACACTTGCCCCGAGAAAGATATGGTTTGATGATACGGTACGAAGGCTGAATGCCGACGGACGCGGTACTTTACTGGGAAGCTTTAAAGGCGATGATAAAATTTTAACGATTAATACAAACGGTGAAGCAAAGCTCGTTTCTTTCGACCTCGGGAATCGTTTCGATGATGAATATCTGGTATTGGAAAAATGGAAACCGAACCAGCCGGTAACCTGCATTTATTTTGACGGAGAAAAAGATATTTATTTCATCAAGAGATTCTTGTTTGAAAATACACCGAATATCCAGACCTTTATGCCATCGGAACACCCGAAATCATTTATCGAAAACGTAATTGTTGCCAACGGCGCCACTGCCGAAATCATTTTCGCCAAAGATAAAGGCAAGGAAAGAGATCCCGAAACCGTAAACATTGATGAATTTATTGCCGTAAAAGGAATTAAAGCCATCGGAAACCAGTTTACGAAATTCAAGGTAAAGACCATTAATATAACCGTTCCTGAGCCTGATGAAGAAGAACCTGAAGTGTATGAAGATCCCGAACCTATAGCCGGAATAGACGAGGATGGCATGATTGGTGATTTGTTTCAGGGAGAAAATAATTCCGATAATTAAATTGAAAAAGTATGAATGTTTTAATACTCATTATAGCCATTACCGCCATTATAAGTTTCGTTGTGCCCAACGGAAGCAGTAATTTCGAAAAATATAAGTTCAACGTAGGAGCCATCCGCAACAGAAATGAATATATCCGCCTGCTTTCCTCAGGATTCCTGCATGCAGATATTTTTCATCTTTTGTTTAATATGATGACGTTGTATTTTTTCGGACCGGTAGTGATGCAGGCTTTTGGCAATGTAGGCTTTATCCTGATCTATTTCGGGTCCATCCTGTTGGGAAATATTTTTTCACTTTTTGTGTACCAGAGACAGCCGTGGTATTCGGCAATCGGAGCGAGCGGAGGTGTTTCCGGGATTTTATTTGCCTCTATTGCGATGATTCCTCATCTTGAAATTTATATGTTTTTCATTCCGATCGGTATTCCCGGGTTTGTATTCGGACTTCTTTATTTCAGCTACTCTGTTTATATGATGCTGAATCCGAATCAGCATGACAACATCGGTCACGCCGCACATTTGGGAGGTGCGTTTTTCGGACTGGTGTATGCTGTTGCTACCCAGCCGCAGGCTGCCATCACTAATTCTCCTTTTCTGGGGATTATGGCGCTTCCGCTGATTTATCTGGCGTATGAAATTTTTGTCCGTAAAAGAATAGGATAATTAAAATTAAATGATAAAGCAAAACCAATGAGATGTTCATTGGTTTTTATTTTATCCCAAAAATAAAACGATCGTTTCCAGATAAATCTTTGATTAATTCAGCTTCTGTAAAATCATTTGTGTACAATTTCAGTGTTTCCGGGCCTAATTTCTGGTTGATTTCCAGAAACAATAATCCATTGTCTGATAAATGTTGATGAGTATCTTCAGCAATTTTCCGGTAAAAAATCAGGGCATCTGAAGTTGGGGAGAAGAGCGCCATTGTTGGTTCAAAACCTTTTACAGAAGCTTCAATTTCATCCTGTTCGTTAATCCCGATGTAGGGTGGATTTGAGATGATGACGTCAAATTGTTCTTTCATCTCAAAATTCAGGTAATCGGCGTGAATTAAATTAATCTTTAGCTGATGGAAATCTGCGTTCTTTTTCGCCACTTCCAGTGCTTTTTCAGAATAATCAATAGAAGAAACTTCCGCATCCGGAAAGTGTTTTTTTAGCACCAGAGGAATAATTCCGCTTCCCGTTCCGATGTCGAGGACTTTTAATGTCTTTTTAGTTATTTCGACAGAAATTGCTTCTAAAGATTCTTCATTATGCTTGTTAACTTCGTTCGTAAACCTTCGGCTTATATTCAGAATGACAAAATGCTGTTTTATTTTTTTGATGGCAAATTCCAGCAGCTCTTCCGTCTCCGGGCGGGGAATCAGAACATGTTCATTGACAAAAAAAGTCATTCCATAGAATTCCGTTTCACCCAGAATATATTGGTAAGGCTTGCCTGTTTTTAATTCAGAAAGAGCTTCAGAGAGTTTTTTCTCATCATCAATCAACAGTTCCTGATCAGAAAATTTTCTCTGGTAAAATGAATCAAATCCTGTAATTTTTTCAATAAAGACTGAACTTAAGAAAACCATTTCAGAATCGGTATACAATCCGGAAAGCTCAGCTTTAAAATGTTTTTTATATTCTGAAATCGTCATTTATCTTGTAAAAACCAATTTGGTGTCGGTAGATTTGTCTTCATCAATTCTGTAGCCTTCATAGTTGAATGCTTTTACGTCATTCAGTGTTTTTGCGTGGGTTTCTGCACAAAACCTTACCACCAGTCCTCTTGCGTGTTTTGTGTAAACAACAATCGTTTTTGGCTTTCCGTTTTTTAATTCATAAAAATCAAAATCAATGACGGGATGATTGAGTTTTTTCCGGTCTACCACTTTAAAATATTCGTTACTCGCCAGATTAAGGAGAATTTCATTCTTTTTCATTTCAGCATTCAACTGGTCTGTGATTTTCTCTTTCCAAAATTCGTAAAGATTTTTATAGTGTTCAAATTCAAACGGCCTTCCCATTTCCAGACGGTACAGCATTACTTTATCCGAAGGTTTCAGCAGTCCGTATAACCCCGAAAGAATTCTGTGGTTTTTCTGCAGGTAATCTACTGCATTTTTATCCAGTGTTTTGGCATCCAGACCTCTGTAAACTTCACCGGTAAAAGCAAACAGCGCCGGAGCAGATTCTTTTGCCGTAGGTTTTGCTTTCCATTTCTGGTTTCTTTCCCAGTTTTCATCTGCGAGCTTTGAGGAAATTTCCATCAGCTCAGAAAGGTATTTCGGTGATTTTTCTTTAAGGTAAGATTGTATAAGAGCTGCATCATCAATGAATTTGGGAACTGTTGTTTTGAGCAGATCCGTAGCATTTTCGGTATTCATTAATTTGGCAGGTGAGGTAAGTATTTTCATATGTTAAAATACAGGTATGTGAGTATCAGTAACAATAAATTGTTAATTTATATATTTTAAATAATTCCTTTTCCCTGTCGGATCACTTCCGGCTCTCCGGAGGTGAGATCGACAATTGTAGAAGCAACATTGTCTCCGTAACCGGAATCAATGACGATGTCTACCAAATGATCATATTTTTCTGCGATCAGTTCAGGATCGGTAGAATATTCTATGATTTCATCATCATCTTTAATGGACGTTGAGGCTATCGGATGTCCTAATTTTTCCACAATCAGCTGGGGAATAGGATGGTCCGGCACACGGATGCCAATGGTTTTATGTCCTTTATAAGCCAGAGGCAGGCTTTTATTCGCATCCAGGATAAAAGTGAACGGGCCTGGAAGATGGCTTTTCAGAAACCTGAATACAGAAGTGTCAATTGGCCTTGTAAAATCCGAAAGATGGCTAAGATCATTACAGATTATGGAGAACTGGGCTTTTTCCAGTTTCATTTTTTTAAGCTGTGCCAGCTTTTCCATGGCTTTAATATCAAAAATATTACAGCCTAAAGCATATACCGTATCAGACGGATAAATAATAAGACCGCCGTTATTTAGTATTTTAATCACCTCATTCATAAGATTTTCCTGAGGGTTTTCGGGATAAATTCTCAATATTTTTGCCATAGTTCAAAGATACAAATATTAAAATAGTTTTGGTGAAAGTCCTTTATTTAAAAGAAAAATTAGGATTTTTAAAAATTTTTCGTATATTTGCAATCCAATATCGCGGGATGGAGCAGTAGGTAGCTCGTCGGGCTCATAACCCGAAGGTCATCGGTTCGAGTCCGGTTCCCGCTACTAAGATTAACGTTGTCGGTAACGTTACAAAAAATATACCGCGGGGTGGAGCAGTAGGTAGCTCGTCGGGCTCATAACCCGAAGGTCGCACGTTCGAGTCGTGTCCCCGCTACTAAGAACGCTGTGGTGGCGTTTTAAAAATACACCGCGGGATGGAGCAGTAGGTAGCTCGTCGGGCTCATAACCCGAAGGTCATCGGTTCGAGTCCGGTTCCCGCTACTAAAGAGAGTATTGTCTACAGGCAATACTCTTTTTTTATTTTGATGTGGTACCGATTCTTTTTTCAATGGCTTAATTTATGCAGGTAGATGAGTACACCATAAAATTACAATACTATGTACAAAAAAATCCTGGCAGGTTTAGGCGGTGCCGTAGCGCTAAGCCTTCTGCACGAAGCCATCAGAAAAAATTTCGATAATGTTCCCGAGATTAATAAACTGGGAGAGGAAGCTTTAAATAAAGCATTGGATAAAGTAGACGCAAAAGTTACCAATCACGATCAGCTGTATGCAGCAACATTGGCAGGAGATGTCATTGGAAACGGAATGTATTACGCCGCAACGGCAACTACTGGTTTTAATGTAGCTTCCGGAGTCTTAATGGGACTTGGTGCAGTTGCGCTTCCTGAAAAACTTGGACTCGATGACAAGCCGGTTGCCGAGAATAATCAGAAAAAAATAATGACGGTTGCCTATTATCTCTTCGGAGCGATTGTTACCAAATTTATTTATGATAAAATAAAATAACAGTACAGATGTAAAGTCCGCAAATTTGCGGACTTTACATTTTCTTTAAGGCTGATGCTTTATGTACTGCCGATTTTCCGGTCTTTTCGCTCATGACCTCATACTGCGGTTCGTCTTCGGAAGCTCTTCGCTGCCTGTTCATAAAAACAAAATCTTTGGTGTGTACTTTTGTGATGGCGCCGTGAGTTTCTCCATTGCTGGAATTCCACCGTACCATATCTCCTTTTTTTAATGTGCTCATCTTTGTCATATTATTTATAGAATGGTACTAATTATTATGCCATACGATAATTTATACAAAAGGCAAAAAAAATCCCGCCTTCGGAAGCGGGAATATTGTTTTAAAAGCAGATTAAATTACTCTACCGTAAGCTGATTAAAAGGTTTGAGCGCATTGTCGTCAGCAGTAGTCTGGCTTAAAAATTCTTTCTTTTGATTGCCCTTCATTCTGTTGGCTGCATCACTTCCATTGAAATAAGATTCACTTAGTTTTGTGGTTACTTCAGCAGGGTTTAATTCAAATTTTGTATCGCCTTCCACACCAAGATATCCGTTCTTTCTGGTAAGGTTTGTAATATAGTTGTTGTAGTTGATAAGGGTACCTCTGAACATTGAGTTATGATACTCCATGCATTTTTTGGCTTTTTTGGATGAGTTGTTGAGGATGCAGTTGTTCATGTTTCCTCTGTAAAGACGCCACTCCAGCTCTACCTTGCCGTATTCTTTGGCTAAAGCAGCGGTTCCGTTGGTAAGAATGGAGGGATCACTTTCTTTTTCGCTGATCTCTTTTAAATGTTTGATGACTAAAGGAACTGTATTTTCAATCTTGGTTTTCGCTTCACCTATCGTACTGAAATCTGCTGCCGGAGAACCTTTTTTTTGGGCATGGGTCACATTAAAAATCAGTAGTAATAGTACAAATAACAAATTATATCTTTTCATGAGAAATTTTTAAAGCACTAAAATAAATATATTTTCTGAGTTAAGACAAATTCATTTTAATTTTATTTAATAAAATTTAACAAGTTTTAAGAATTTAAGCGATAATTTTTCCTTTTTCTGATTATTATCTGTGTGATAATTTATAGCTGTTAAAAATTTAACAAATTTTAATAAAAAATATATTGTTGATTTTCAGTAACTTACATTTTTAACTTTAGTATCACTAAAAAAATAGTTGTCTGAAAGAAAAATATTTCTACATTTGTATAACTAATTTCTTAGTGATATTGATTTTAAATAATATCATGGTCAATGATTAAATGAAAAAGGTATGAAAATTCAGACGTTAACGAAAGCAGAAGAGCAGGTAATGCAGTATTTATGGAAACTCGAAAAAGGATTTCTGAAAGATGTCCTTGATCTTTTCCCTGAGCCTAAGCCTCATACGAATACTGTTTCTACCATCCTGAAGGTTCTGAAGGAAAAAGAATTTGTTGATTACAGTGTGTACGGAAGACAGCATGAATATTTTCCGCTTGTATCCAAAGAGCAATATTCCGGAAAGACGATAAAAAGTCTGGTTAAAAATTATTTCAAGGGTTCTTATAAAAGTGCTGTTTCATTCTTGGTAGAAAAGAACGAAATGACTGTGGAAGATCTTGAAATGCTTCTTCACGAACTTAAAAAGAAAAACTGATACGTTATGGAAACTGTACTTCTATACCTGGGAAAAGTTATTGTATGTTCCGGTGTAATGTTTTTGTATTATAAGTTGTCTTTAAAAGACAAGACATTTCATCACTACAACAGATTTTATCTTTTGTCTGCGATGTTCATATCCCTGCTTCTTCCGCTGGTTAAAGTTGAAGATTTTACCATTGAAGTAAGCAATGATATTTATAAATTAATAGATACGGTACAGAATTTTAATCATAAAAATACAACCGATGATTACACTTATTTTAGAATTATTTTTTCAGCTTTGGGACTGGTTTCTTTCTATTTTTTAGGAAGATTCATCTACGGGATTTTCAGAATCCATCAGTTGAAAAAACAGTTTAAGAAAGAAAGCTTTGACGGAATCAACTTTTACCATACAGACCTTACGGAGGCACCTTTTTCTTACTTTAAAAATCTTTTCTGGAAGAAATCCATCATGCTGAATTCAGAGGTCGGAAAGCAGATTCTGAAGCACGAAATGGTTCACATTGAGCAGAAGCATTCGTTTGATAAAATCTTTATTGAGGTCATCACATCTGCTTTCTGGTTCAATCCGTTTTTTCATCTCATTAAAAAAGAAATTAGTTTAATTCACGAATATCTGGCTGATAAAAAAGCCGTAAAACAATCGGACACCAAAGCATTTGCGCAGATGCTTTTAGCAAGCCACTTTTCCGGAAACCAGTTGCCTGCCACCAGTCCGTTTTTAAGTTCTAATCTAAAAAAACGATTAAAAATGTTACAAAAACCTAAAACAAAATTCGGGTATGCGCGTAGAATTTTAGCGTTACCGGTCGTATTTTCAGTGGCTTTTGCATATCTGGTAAATGCCAAAAACCAGGAAATTAAAGCGACTAATATGGAGATTGAGAAGGCTGTTTCTCAAATCAAGCAAGAAGATAAAATTATTATTAAAAAAGATACCATTACTCCGCAATCATCTAAGGATAAAACCATTATCACTCCGAAGATCTACAGGAAATCTGAAGATGACAGGAAAATTGCTGATCTGAGCAAAAAAATTCAGGAAAAAAGCGAAGCCCTGAAAAACCTTAAGCCGGAAAGCTCAGAATATAATAAGCATCTTGAAGAAATCGGAAAATTATCTGAGGAAATCGGGAAAATAGCAAGCTCTAAAGACTTTCTTAATTCTGCCATGGTGATTAAATTCGATGGAAAAGATATAAAGTTGGATGAATATTTTAATTCCAAAGAATTTAAAGATGCTTTCAAGGAGGTTAAAGATTTTAAATTTGATTTTGAAATGCCGGAAGCCCCGGAGATGGACTTTGAATTTCCTGATGTTCCTGCACCGCCGGATGCTCCGAAAGTAAAAGTATACAAGTTTAAGGGAACGGGAGATATGATGTGGACGCCTGAAGCGGATATGGTGTTGAGATCTTCGGAAAAAGCAAAAGAATCTGCTTCTACAGCAAGAAAAAAAGCTAAGCTTGATAAAGAAAGAGCAAAGCTGAACGAGAAAAGAGCCAAGCTGGAAGGCGAAAGAGCAAAAATTGAAGCCGAAAGAAGAGCTTTGGAAGGAGGAAGAGCCTATATTTACAGCAATACATTTAAAGCATTTCCGGGAGACCGAACATTCAGAATTAATGCTGATAATATTAAGATCAGCAATAAAGGCGCATCTATTATTGCTTCAGGAATTAAAAATACAGAAGGTATAGAAAGCATGAAAATCTATATTGACGGAAAAGAATCTACAAAAGAACAGATGGAGGCCTTAAAACCGGAATCTATAAGAAGTATGAGCATTAATAAGCGTAATACAGATGGGAAAAGTTCCGGAGAAATAAAAATTGAAACTAAAAAATAAAAGTTCCATAAGCTCTGTTCTGCATTTGCAAATAGGCAGAGCTTTTTAGAAAAAATAACAATTATGAAAAATATCAGCCTACTTTTTATGTTCATAAGCATTGCTGCCGGTGCACAGATCAACCGTTTCTTCTATGAATATAAATTTATACCCGATTCCAATAATAAAGAAGATGTAAAAAAAGAAATGATGCTGCTGGATATTGATCAGAAAGGTTCCAGCTACTACAGCAGGGACAAGTTTGTTGCCGATTCCACGTCGAATGCAGAAGTGCAGAAGCAGATTAAAGGCGGCGGCGGAAACATCAACATCAGCAGAAAGGAAAAGCAGGGACAAGTAGGCTATAAGGTAACGAAAAGCTATCCCGATTTTAAGACTTATCTTTTTACGAGAATTTCCATGGATCAGTATAAAGTAATAGAAGACCAGAAACCGGAATGGAAAATCCTACCCGAAAAACAGAAAATAGGAGAGTACAACGCACAAAAAGCAACTACCACCTACGGCGGAAGAGAATGGATTGCATGGTTCAGTACGGATATTCCTTTCCAAGACGGGCCATACAAATTTTACGGGCTTCCGGGGCTTATTGTAAAACTTGAAGATATCACCGGTTCTCATGTCATGACCTTGGTAGGAAATAAAAAAATGGAAACCCCCGCAGTTTCAGAAGATATGGAAGTTCCGGGAAATGTAAGAATTATGGGACTTGGAGGAAAAGAGCTTGAAATTTCAAAATCTCAATATAAAAAATTGTGGAAAGATTATGTGAATGATCCTTCTAAGAGTATGAGAGAAATGATGATGGGAAATGATAATACAAGAGTAAGCTTCAAAGTACGAACACAGGACGGTAAAGAAATTTCAGACCCCAACCAGGTATTCAGGGAAATGGAAAAAAGAGCCAAAGAATCATTAGCTAAGAACAATAATCCTATTGAACCGGATTTAGTAAAATAAATTATAAATTGTTTTCAAAGCAGGATGAAAGATAGATTTCATCCTGTTTTCTTTTATTATCTTTAGAACTAAAACCATTACATCATCACAAAATCATGACAGAAAAAGAAAAATGTGCAGCCGGACTTTTATACAATGCCAATTATGATCAGGAACTGATCCAAGAAAGAATCGCTGCCAAAGATCTTTGCGGGGAATACAATCAGCTTAAAAATTCCGACTCTGAAGGAAGATTATCTTTATTGAAAAAAATACTGGGAAAGACAGGAGAAAATATCTGTATCGAACCCAGCTTCTGGTGCGACTATGGCTACAATATTGAAGCAGGAGAAAATTTTTACGCCAATCACAACCTCGTCATTTTGGATTGCGCTAAAGTCAGTTTCGGTGACAATGTATTTATCGGGCCTAATTGCAGCTTCTACACAGCCAGTCATCCCATTGATGCAAAACAACGCAATGAAGGGCTGGAAACAGCGCATCCAATAAAAATAGGCAATAACGTATGGTTCGGTGGCAATGTAGTGGTTCTTCCCGGAGTTTCCATTGGAAATAATACTGTAATCGGCGCAGGGAGTGTGGTAACCAGAGATATTCCGGAGAATGTAGTGGCAGTAGGAAACCCTTGTAAGCCCGTCAGAAATATCGATCAGTAAATTTTCGGCGCGGAAACTTCGTTTCCGCGCCGAAAATTTATAATATTCAAAATTTAAGCAAGTTTCTGAGAATCTGCAACAAACTGAGCCAGTCCGTTATCCGTAAGCGGATGCTTAAGAAGGCTCAGGATTGGAGGAAGCGGTGAAGTAATTACATCAGCACCAATCTTCGCACAATCGATAATATGCATAGAATGACGGATAGAAGCTGCCAAAATTTCCGTTTCATACATATAATTATCAAAAATCAGTCTGATTTCCTGGATTAAATTTAATCCGTCTGTTGAAATATCATCCAGTCTTCCTAAAAAAGGAGAAACATAACTAGCTCCTGCTTTAGCCGCCAAAAGAGCCTGTCCCGGAGAGAAGATCAATGTACAGTTGGTTCTGATGCCTTTATCTGAAAAATACTTTAATGCCTTGATTCCGTCCTTAATCATCGGGATTTTAACCACGATATTCGGGTGAATCGCTGCCAATTCGTCCCCTTCTTTAATCATTTCCTCATACGTTGTAGAAAGAACCTCCGCAGAAATATCCCCGTCTACAATTTCACAAATTGCTTTATAATGATTTCTGATCGCTTCAGAACCCTGAATTCCCTCTTTCGCCATTAGCGAAGGATTGGTAGTAACCCCGTCAAGAATTCCAAGATCCTTAGCTTCCTTAATTTGCTCTAAATTAGCAGTGTCAATAAAAAATTTCATGTTTTACAGATTTATGTTATACAAAGATAAACATTCCATTTCGAGTGGAAAATTTTATTGGTTAATAAGGCAGTTCCCTTTTAAGATTAATTTTTTAGAAGCTTGATCTCGCTTTCCGCACTCGCTATTTTTTCTGATTTCGGGCGGCGCAGCGAAGCTGCGCCGCCCGAAATCAGAAAAAATGAGCTCAAACAATTGCTTCAATCGAGGCTAGGCTGCAGACACGATACAACTTTAGGACAACTTTTAAAAATTTATTCATAAAAAAATGTAACTTTAAAGATGCAAACCAAACCATTCACAGCCCGGCTTGAAATCATTGGAATCAACCCTTTTGTTTTTCTCCCTGAAGAAGTTTTAAACGAAATATTTCAGGATGTAGGAAAATCCAAAAGCCCCATTCCGGTGAAAGGAACAGTAAATGGTAGGCCATTCAGGCAAAATTTAATGAAATATTTGGGAGAATGGAGGTTGTATATCAATCTCACAATGTTGAAAGATTCACCGAAAAGAATGGGTGAAATGATAGAAGTTTCAGTTGAGTTTGACAATTCCGAAAGAACAGTTCCCATACACCCGGAACTGGATAAAGCCATCCGCAAAAACCCTGTAGCACTGCAAAATTTTGAAAATTTAATGCCATCCCGAAAGTTGGAGCTGATCCGCTACATCAATAACCTCAAAACGGAAGCTGCAATCAAAAGAAACATTGAAAAGATCATCAGCTATTTAAAAGGAGAAACCGATTTTTTTGGAAAGAAAATAAATTAATCTAAAAAAATCCGGAGAAAAATCTCCGGATCTGCATATAACTATGAATTTAAAGCTTGGCTCAGCTTGATTGCATCCTGATTAGTTGGGTCATATTGCAATGATTTAGCAATGTGTTCCTTTGCTTTAGCCGGATCAGATTGCTGCTCCGAGAATGCTACGTAAAAGTAGGCATATGCAAGATTTTTCTTATTCTGTTCCACTTCTTCAGGTTTCACAGTTGCGATATACTTTTCGTAAGCCAGTCTGGCATTGGCATCATCTTTCATATTTTGATAAGCATAGGCCTGGCTGTAATAGGACGGAGCCCAATCAGGCAACAGAACAGATATTTTTTTCCAGATATCTATCGCATTGGTCCAATCTGAAGCTTCTTGATAAGCACCTGCTAATTTGGCTAATGCTTCAGTATCTTTTGGGTTGGCTTCAATCTGCTTTTTAAGCGCTTCAACAGTCGGATTAGATGTTTGAGCGGTTGTTGCTGTCGCAGTGGTATTAGCAGTTCCTGCTGTGCTATCTGTCTGGGTAGTTTGTGCGCTCACAATACTTAAACCTCCTGTCAACATTAAACCTAACAATAGGCTTCTGATATTCATTTTAGTCATTTTCATAATTCTAATATTTTTCAATTGCAATTAATAAAATTCAATTATAATTCCATAAAAGTTAAAATTTTAGAAGCTTTAAGCTTTTTTTGAAAAAATTAACGAGATAAATATATCTTTTATACTAATTTTAGATTTGCGGCATATTGTTAACTTTGCCATAGTAACCTATTTAATGACATTTAGACCGATGAATATCATATTAGCATCAACATCTACGCTCTTTGGCGGAGATTACCTTGAATATCTTAAAGAAGAACTTATTAACCTTTTTAAAGGCATCGATGAAATTATTTTCATTCCTTTCGCAAGGCCGGGAGGAATTTCTCATGAAGATTATACCGCAAAAGCCCGATCTTTCTTTGAAAAAATCAACATTAAAGTAAAAGGGCTTCATGAATTCGACGATAAAATAGCGGCAGTAAATAATGCAAAAGGATTCTTTACAGGTGGCGGAAATACATTTTTACTGGTTAAAACTTTACATGAGGAAAATCTGATGTCGGTTTTAAAAAATAATGTCGAAAGCGGCAAACCTTACCTCGGATGCAGCGCAGGAAGCAATATTGGCGGACAGAATATGAGAACAACGAATGATATGCCGATTGTATATCCTTCAAGTTTTGATTGCATGGGACTGGTTCCGTTCAATATCAATCCACATTATCTCGATCCAAATCCCGAACTTAAACATAATGGCGAAACAAGAGAAACAAGAATCAAAGAGTTTTTAACACAGAATGATCTTAAAGTAATCGGGCTCCGTGAAGGAAACTGGATTAGAAGAAAATGTGACAGAATTACCGTTGAAGGTACAGAACTTACCAGAATCTTTGAAAAAGATAAACAGCCCTACGAGATTGAACCCGGAACAGAGCTGTAATTTATTTTAATTATATTTGAATTGATTTCTGAATTAAATAAAAGATGTTTCAACCTATGTGATGATATTCTATTATGTGCTGATTACCGGCATCTAAATTATAGTGATGTCATGCTGAACTTGTCGAAGCTTCAAAAAATTAGAAAACCAAAAATGCAATGAGAAAAACATTAGCAGCCCTTACTTTATCCGTGCAGGCCGTTTTCGCCCAGGAAATATCCCAAAAACTGGATGCAGCCACCAAAAATCTGATGAATTCTTCAGCAGCTGTTTCGTCAAACTTATCATTTTACGTTTCAGATGAAAGCGGAAATTTTATTTACGAATACCAGGGAAATAAAGGATTGTCTACAGCCTCTACCCAGAAAATATTTACCGCTGCGGCAGCTCTTGAAGTGCTGGGTAAAAACTACACGTATAAAACTATTGCAGGATATTCAGGGAATATTTCCGGGGGAAATCTAAAAGGAGATTTTATCATTACCTCAACCGGCGACCCTACACTTGGAAGCTGGCGTTATGATGCATACAAGCCTGAAAATTTTAAGCAAAAACTCTTAGATGCCATAAAAAAAGCAGGCATTACAAAAATTTCAGGCGATCTTGTGATTGATGATTCTTATTTTGACCACCAGACGATTCCGGGAGGATGGCCGTGGGACGACCTCGGAAATTATTACGGAGCCGGAGTCTGGGGAGTCAACTGGCGCGAAAACCAGTTTGATATCAATATCAACGGGAACGAATTCAAAAGTTTTTCTTATCCTTTGGAAGGCGTAAAGTGGCTCAACGACGTGAAAGTTGGCGGAAATTCAGATCAGAGCCTTATTTTTACCGCACCGCATTCCAATGTTGCTTTAATAAACGGGACATTACCTTCCAAAACAGTAACGGTTTCAGGAGCTACACCCAATCCGCCGTTACAGCTTGGCGTAGAAGTAAAACAATGGCTGCAGCAGGCCGGAATTGAACTTTCCGGAAAAACAATCACCAACGCTCAGCTTGAAATTGAAGAAAAAAAAACAGTAAGCTTCTCCAAAAACAACACGATTTTTACGTATGAATCTCCAGCTCTCGATAAAATCATCTATTGGTTTTTAAGAAAAAGTGTTAATCTATACGGTGAAACGCTAATCAAAACCTTAGGAAAGGAAAAAAAAGGAAATCCCAGCTTTAAAACCGGAGTTGCCTATTTAAAAGAATTCTGGAAATCGAAAGGAATTAATCCGAACATGATTAATTTTGCTGACGGAAGCGGGCTTTCCCCACAAAATTATGTATCGGCAAGAGCTGAAGTACAGGCGCTGATTTATGCTAAAAAACAACCGTGGTTTGAATCCTATTACGACGGATTTCCAACTCAGGATAACGGGATGAAAATGAAAAGCGGAACCATGAGAGATACCAAATCTTTCGCCGGATTTCATACTTCCACAGACGGAAAAAAATACGTATTTTCAATCATCATCAACAACTATCAGGGAAGCGGAAGCTCCGAACTACAGAAAATCCTGAACGTTTTAAAATAATTTTATTTTGAGAAAATCAATATTTGCCAGGCTGAATAACTGGATCATTTTTGTCCTGATGACGATTGTTGTCCTGGCAATTGTGATTGCCTCCACCATTTTAATCAATTTTCTGCGTAAAGAAGAGATTAAAAGGGTTGATATTTTGGTAAGTGCCTTGAAATTTCAACAGGAAGTAGAGACACCAAGTTTGGAAATTCAGGAATTACTGCTTCAAATTTATAGTTCGAATACTACAATCCCAGTGATTATACTTGATAAAAACGATGAGATAATGGTGCACCGAAATATCTCTCCGGATATCGAAGATGAACCTGAAAAAATTGTTGCATTGGCAAAGCAGATGGCAAAAAGTTATGCACCTATTGAAATTGAATTGGTAAAAGGAAATAAGCAATTTGTATATTATGATAATTCCCGTCTATTAAACAATCTTCAGTATTCTCCCTATATTTTAGGCTTTTTTATTCTGTGCTATTTCCTGTTTTCATTCTGGTTTTTCAGGACGATTAAAAAAACGGATGAAGGGTATTTGTGGGCCGGATTAGCCAAAGAAACGGCACACCAGATCGGAACGCCTCTGTCTTCAATGATCGGCTGGATGGAAATCATGAAGCTGGATGATCCGGAGTCTGAAGGTATTCATGAGATTGAAAAAGATATTGAACGATTAAAGACCATTTCGGAGAGGTTTTCCAAAATCGGTTCTGTTCCTGAACTGAATGATACCGATTTTAATGCAACGATCCAGGAGAATTATGATTACCTCAAAACAAGGATTTCCCGTAAAATTAATTTCGGACTGCATCTTCCGAATTATACGATTTCCGTCCCGCACAATAAGATCCTGATGAGCTGGGTCATTGAAAACCTGGTAAAAAATGCCGTCGATGCCATGAAAGGGGAGGGTTCGATTTCCATGTCGGTCACCGAAAGAAATAAAAATATCGTAGTGGAAGTTCAGGACACCGGAAGCGGCATGACAAAACATCAGGCTGCAAACGCATTTAAACCCGGATATTCTACAAAAAAACGCGGCTGGGGATTA
The DNA here is from genome assembly GCF_035819015.1 of Chryseobacterium salviniae. Classification (NCBI taxonomy): domain Bacteria; kingdom Pseudomonadati; phylum Bacteroidota; class Flavobacteriia; order Flavobacteriales; family Weeksellaceae; genus Chryseobacterium; species Chryseobacterium salviniae. The sequence continues at coordinate 25,797 of NZ_JAYLAA010000058.1, forward strand.
GGTTTGTCATTAGCAAGAAGAGTAGTACAGGAGTACCATAAAGGCGATATCAAAATTGCACAGACCGAAGTGGGAAAAGGAACAACTTTTAGAATTACCGTTAAGAAAGCATGATGATTGTGTTTCATTAATTTGCTGGAGTGTTTTAGAGTTTTGGTGTTATAGAGCTTCAAAGTATTTGTTATTTTGAATATAAGCCGAAGGTTTACGAACGAAGTTCACAAGCAGAATGAATATAGGGCTTCTTAAACCTCACTTGGGCCTTCTTTTTTATTTAACTTTTTTGATTTAGTGCTTATGCTTTCGGTATGAAAATTTGTAATTATTTCTGACATTCAATTCTGATGCTAAAATTCCCCTCCTTTGGAGGGGTGGCAAAAATTTCAAAGAAATTTTTGACGGGGTGGTTTTAAAATAATAATCTAATTTGAATAAGAAAATTCATTATTGACTCACAGAAATTGGCCATTTATCTCTCATAATTCCGATTGTAGAGAAATCCCTTTTCGCATACAAAAGTCCCTCTCCATTGGAGAGGGATTTAGGGTGAGGAAACAAATTACTTCTTTCCGGTAAGCCACTGATCCTGAAGTTTCTTTTCTTCCGGAGTCGGATTGGCCTTAAACTGAAGCGTTTCTATCGTCATCTTATCAAGTACGGCTTTGCCTTTAAGATCCATCTTTTCAGATTTCCCGCCGTTGTCCCTCAAAACAGTTACCGTTACATTCTGGCCTTCCTTAATTGTTTTGGAATAATTAATGAAATCCTGAACGTTTTGGATGTTGATGGTTTTGCCGTCTAAAGCGAGAATTTTGTCCGTAATTTTGAATCCGATACTTTTTGCAAAAGGCGAAAGGGCAGAACTTTCATCAAATACGAAAGTATTGGTTTTTTCGTCATATCCTGTCTGGTTCGGATCTTTGATAAACCAGAAAATAGGCGGTGTTTCCTGTGATTTCAATTCTACCCCTGCCATCTTCAGGTATTGTGCATAAGGCGTCGGCTGGCTTCCTGCAATATATTTGTTATAAAAATCCCTTACCTGAGGATATCCGGTAACTTCAACCAATTCATCTATAAGCTTATCATCTTTGAACGGTTTGTTTTCGCCGAATCGCTGAGACAGCTTCCTGATCATATCACGATATCCCATTTCACCGTTTGAAAGCTTTCTGAGCTCAATGTCCAGACACATAGCAAGAAGAGCACCTTTTTCATATACATTTCTGTACTGGTCTTTATACTCATCCAGGAGAACATTTTTACTCATCACCGTAAATGGCATCGTGTCATTGTAGTTCTTTGAATTGGTGATTTTTTCATTTATTCTCTGAAGGAATTCATCCCTGGTAATCAAACCTTCCTGGATCTGGAAAAGATTGGCAAAATATTCCGTTCCGCCCTCATACATCCAAAGGTGTTGAGACATTTTCGGATCTGCATAATCAAAATAATGAATTTCTTCAGAATGCGTTTTTAGCGGATTTACCGTGTGGAAAAACTCATGCGAAACCACATCGGTAATGGTTTTGTCGATGGCTTCTTTCGGCATCATTTCAGGAAGCACAACACTGGTTGATTCATGATGTTCCAGTGCTCCGAATCCTTTGATCTGAGGTCCGTCCCCACCGGAAAGATACAACATGATTGCGTATTTTTTATTGGTGTTCATATCACCCAGGAATTTCTTTTGGGCAACCACCATTTTTTCAAGATTATCTTTAAAATCTGCGGCTTTATATTTCCCGGAAGGAGAATAAACACCCAGTACAAGATCCATTCCTCCCGCATTGAATGTAATATAATCCGGTTTGGTGTACATTAACGGAGAGTCTGTAACCTTAGCATAATTTGCCAGTGTAAAAGTATCTGTAGCATCCGACTTATCTTGGTCTACCAAAGCCGTGGTTCCGTAAAAATCTGCAGGTTTTTGGATTATAAGCTGATAAGGTACATCCTGCATATTATCGATGTATCCGACAAATCCGTGGGTATTGATGAGGTAAACTTTTCCTTCTTCAATATCCGTTCCGGATGGCGAGAAAACAGCCTTGTGCTTGGAAGTATCCATTTCATCATCGAAACTGTCATTTACCAGATAGGTAACCTTGGAGAGGTTTTTTGCGTTTTTAAGAGAATACGTATTGTCATTCACTTTTGTAAAAGCAATTTCTTTTCCTTTGTTGTCATAGAATTTAATGCCTTCCACAAATCTTCCGTAATCGTCTACAGAATACGTTCCGGGAACGGTTTTCGGAAAGTGAAACTTTACATCTCCGGATTTCATTTTCGGAAATTCCATGGTTACGGCCACTTTATCGTCTTTTACGTTCACAAGATCGATCGTAGTTTTAATCGACTGGGCATTTACCAGAAATGCTGATAAAATACCTAAGCTAAATGCTATTTTCTTCATTGAGTTTAAAATTATAGTTAAATAGTTGTTGAAAACCTGTTTTTGTTACATCTTCTCTGTTAAATTTTTTATAAAAAAAAGACAAATTCTTTGTTAAAGATTTGCCTTTACTGAATTGTTACTGAATATTTTTATATCTGATATAATAATTTTTATCGAATTGAACGGGGCTGCCATTCTTTATTTTTACAGTCTGCCATTGTTCGGTAGGGGTAATGGTGAGATCACTGTCGATCCTTACAGGCAATCTGAAATCTTTTACAACATTTGTATACCTGAATTTTAATTCTTCTCCTTTTTGTTCATATTCAAGAACAGGAACTTTTACCGACCTGAGGTATTGGTTGAAGACGCTTGAAAAATCAATTCCCGATTTTTTTGAAATATAATTCTCAATCTGTTGTGTGGTGACGGTCTGATGATAAAAATCTTTATTGATGCCTCTTAAAATATCCCTGAACTTTTCATCATTGTTAATGACCTGTCGGATGGTATGCAGCATGCTTGCACCTTTGGAATACATATCGCCGCTACCTTCATTTCGCACGCCATATTTCCCGATAATCGGAATATCATTGCTGATGGTATTGTGGATTCCCTGCATATAAACGTCTGCAGATTTTTTATCCATGAATTTTTCTGTGAAAAGAACCTCGGAATACATTGTGAACCCTTCATGAACCCACATGTCTGCCTGATCTTTTGCCGTAATATTATTGGCAAACCATTCATGGCCGCTTTCGTGGATGATAATATAGTCCCAATTTAGCCCAACCCCTGTTCCTGAAAGATCATTTCCGAGATAGCCGTTTTCATATCCGTTTCCGTATGCCACATTGCTCTGGTGTTCCATTCCAAGATAAGGCGATTCTACAAGCTTGTAAGAATCTTCATAAAAAGGATACGGTCCGAACCAGTATTCAAAAGCAGAAAGCATCGGTTTTACCTGCTGAAACTGTTTTTTAGCTTTATCAAGATTATAGTCGATTACCCAGTAATCAAGATCCAGCCTGCCTTTTTCTCCATTGTAAGTGTCTTTAAAATTAACATATTTTCCGATGTTGGGAATAATGGAATAGGCATTGATCGGGTTTTTAACTTCCCACGTGTAAGCGGTTTTACCACCCTCCGTTTTTTTACTGATGAGCCTTCCGTTTCCTACACCAACCAGATCTTTTGGGGTAATGATTTTCATGACGATACCATTTTCAGGTTCGTCGCTCCAGATATCTTTGGTAGGAAGCCAGATGGAAGCTCCGATACCTTCATCAGCAACGCTCATCCACGGATTTCCGTTTTCGTCTTTGATAAATATCCATCCTCCGTCCCATGGTGCATTTCTCGCAATTCTCGGATTTCCTGAATAAATTACATCAATCGTATATTTTTCTCCTTTTTTAAAGGATTTATTGGTTTTGATCCAAATAAAATCGCCATCCTGTTGATACTCTGCAATAGGAAAACTTGCTTTGACGTGATCAGCTTTCATCGGCTGCTGAAGATCTACCTGAAACGTAGGATTTGTAACATCTTTGGTGATTTCGAAGCTGATTAGATTATTTCCTTTAATGCTTTTTGCCTCAAAATCCGGCTCCACGGAAAGATCATATTTTTTTACATCCCAAAAGTTCCTGAATTCCGTATCAGAACCTTTTAAAGTATCCTGTTTTGTAAAGGCTTTATCTCTCTCGAAAAACTGTCCGAAAACCAATCCCGAAGCCAATAAAAGCGTATATGAGAGTTTTTTCATCTGAATTAAATTATAATCGCTAAAATAGAAATTTAATACACGTAAAATTCAGCTTATCTAAATTATTACGATCCTTTAATGAGACGAAAGAAGTTAAAGTTTGTTACATTCTTTGTAATTGCTATTTTGTAATCAATTATTCTGTCGTGAGATTTCCCTCCTTTGGAGGGGTGGCGAAAAATTGAAGATTTTTTGACGGAGTGGTTAAAATATAAGAACAATACTTTCATACATACATTTCAGAAAGATTACAAACATAAGACAAAAACCCTAGCCGTGATTGCAGCGGAAATCCTTTTTTAGCTGCTGGACAGTCCCTCTCTTTGGGAGAGGGATTTAGGGTGAGGAAAAAAAAGATTGCAGCGGAAAGCGCGAAATAGCTCCTAAAAAAATCCCGCAGATTTTCTCTGCGGGAATATATTGTAAATGTTTTGAAATTTAATCCTTAACAGCCGGTAGATTATTGGCCGCTTTCTGAACCTTTTTATAAGTGTACGAACACATGATAATGCTGAATTCATACAACAGCAATAATGGAAGTGCTGCCATCATCATACTTAAAACATCGGCAGGCGTGATAATTGCCGCTACTACCATAATAAGAACAATGGCATGACGACGATATGTTTTCATAAATGTCGGCGTCAGTATTCCTATTGATGTAAGAAAATAAATAAGAACCGGGAAGAGGAAAATAACGCCCATTCCGAGGACAACCTGTAAAAACAATGTTGTATAATCACTTAAATCGTAAAGCGGAATAATAATATCTGAAATTTTAAAGATTACTCCGAAATTAACAGCAAAGGGAAGAATGAGGTAATAACCGCATAACACCCCTGTCATAAACAAAATCCATACGGAATTGATAATGAAAATAGAATTTTTCCTTTCGTTAGGATGAAGGGCCGGACTTATAAACCGCCACAGTTCCCACACAATATAAGGAAAAGCCAGAACAATACCTCCAAACAGAGATACCGCCATCATAACATTGAATTGCTGGTACAATTTGCTGGCACGCACCGGAAAATCTTTAGGAAGGTGAATGCTGTCTTCACCCAAAATCATTCTTGAAAAGTGATTAACCATTTCAAAGGTGGCAAAATCGTTTCTGGTAGGACCGAAAAAAATATGATCCATGATCCAGTTGATATTAAAGCCGATAATAACCGCCGCAACGATGATGGCAAGAATCGAACGGATAAGGTGGCCTCTTAATTCCCCAATATGTCCAAGAAAAGACATGTCTTTTTCACTCACAGGATGCTATTTTTAAGGTTTCAAATGTATGAAAAAAGTTTCGGTATTGTATTACGTTAAATCTTTCAGCTTAATTAATTCCTTCGTCCAGCAGCTTATGCAGATCAATAATCCCGAAATATTTTCCGTTTTCCGTTACAACAAGCTGTCCGATATTGTTGTCTTTTAATATATTCATGGCTTCTTTGGCCAGTGCTGTCCTTTCAATCGTTTTCGGATTGGCAGACATAATATCTTTTGCAAGTACTTTAGAAATATCATCACCTTTCAAAAGCATTCTCCTTAAATCTCCGTCGGTAATTACTCCGATAATTTCATCGTTATTGGTAACAACAGTAATTCCGTGACGCGATCCGCTGATGGAGATGATAACGTCTTTCACCGTATCATGTTCGGTTACCTGAGGTTTTTGTGAAGACAGGAAATCGTCTACTTTCGATATCAGGTTTTTTCCAAGGCTTCCGCCCGGATGAAATTTAGCAAAATCATTAGCCTTAAAATCATTTATTTCCATTAAAGCAATGGCGAGCGCATCTCCCAAAGCCATCTGTAAAGTGGTGGAGCTTGTTGGGGCAAGCTTGTTAGGGCAGGCTTCCATGTCAACATGCGTATCAAGAATCACCTCTGAAAACTCGGCAAGCTTGCTTGATTTATTTCCCGTCATTCCGATCAGTGCAGAAGAATATTCTTTAAGGTAAGGGACAAGATTTACAATTTCAGGGGAATTTCCGGAGTTGGAAATGCATAACACCACATCCTGTTTCTGGATCACCCCAAGATCTCCGTGAATGGCTTCTGAAGCGTGCAAAAACTGGGAAGGTGTTCCCGTGGAATTCAGGGTTGCCACAATTTTGTTGCCTACGTGGGCAGATTTCCCGATTCCTACAACGATAAGCTTTCCTTTAGCCGAATGAATAATTTCCACCGCACGGGCAAAATCATCATTTAATCGGTTGCGGAGTTTTTCAAGTTCTGAAATTTCAATTTCTAAAGTGCTTTTCGCTATTGAGATAATGTCGGATCTTTCCATTTTATGTATATAGGGCATATAAAAATCAATTTAAAAAGCGTTATTTCTAAAAGAATTTTTATTATAAATATAATTTTTTATAAATTCGTTCGCTTTTATTTTAAGCGAAAAATTCATAACTTTGGATTAGATGCAAATTTAGCAATAAAATTAGATGAGCGCAAAAAAAGCCAATTTATCGGGCGAATTGAAAAAATATTTCGGATTTTCTACTTTTAAAGGGCAGCAGGAACAAATTATTGAAAGCCTTCTGAATGGAAAAGATATATTTGTTTTAATGCCTACCGGAGGTGGAAAATCTTTATGCTACCAGCTTCCGGCACTTATTTCCGAAGGTACGGCCATTGTGGTGTCGCCTTTGATAGCGTTGATGAAAAACCAGGTGGATGCGGTGAACGGACTTTCATCTGATAGCGGAGTAGCCCATGTGTTAAATTCATCACTAAATAAAACACAGACCAAACAGGTTTTCGACGATATAAAAAGCGGTAAAACAAAACTTCTTTATGTAGCTCCGGAATCTCTAATCAAAGAAGATTACCTGGATTTCCTGAAGGAAGTGAAAATATCTTTTTTCGCCATAGACGAAGCCCACTGCATTTCAGAATGGGGACATGATTTCAGGCCGGAATACAGAAACCTCAAATCCATTATTGATAAAATTGCCGATGTTCCGGTAATAGCCCTTACGGCAACTGCCACCCCAAAAGTTCAGGATGATATTCAGAAAACATTGGGGATGACGAATGCTCTGGTTTTCAAGGAAAGCTTCAACAGACCGAATCTTTACTATGAAGTACGCCCGAAAGTAAATGTAGATAAGGAAATCGTAAAATTCATCAATCAGCATAAAGGAAAATCAGGAATCGTCTATTGCCTGAGCCGGCGTAAAGTGGAAGAGTTTGCCCAGCTTCTTCAGGTAAACGGAATCAATGCTCTACCTTATCACGCAGGACTTGACCAGAAAGTACGGGTAGCTAATCAGGATAAATTTTTGATGGAAGAGGTTGACGTGATTGTTGCTACCATCGCATTCGGGATGGGAATTGATAAGCCGGATGTGCGTTTTGTCATTCATTATGATTTCCCAAAATCGCTGGAAAGCTATTATCAGGAAACGGGAAGAGCAGGTCGCGACGGCGGAGAAGGCCATTGTCTGGCATTTTACGATCCGAAAGACATTGAAAAATTGGAAAAGTTCCTCGCTCAGAAACCTGTTTCGGAAAGAGAAATCGGGCTGCAGCTTCTTAATGAAGTTGTAGGCTACGCCGAAACTTCCATGAGCAGGAGACAATATATTTTATACTATTTCGGAGAAAACTTTGATCCGGTAAACGGAGACGGCGCAATGATGTGCGATAACTCATCAAACCCTCCGAAATTAAAGGATGCTACAAACGATCTGGAAAAAGTTCTTGAATTGATCAGGGATACAGGAGAAAAATTCAAAGCGAAAGATTTAATTTCCATTATTGCCGGAAAAGAAACGGCGGTTACAAAATCCTATAAGCTGGAACAAAGCTCTTATTTTGGTTTTGGAAAAGAGGAAAAAGACAATCACTGGAAAACGATTTTAAGACAGGCGACGGTTCAGAATTTTTTGCAGAAAGATATTGAAACCTACGGTGTTTTAAAGATTGCTGAAAAAGGAAAGCTGGTATTAGACGGAAAGCTGGAACATTCTTTCCTCATCGCCGAAGACCGGGAGTTTGATCTTACCCAGACAAAAGCGGAGAGCGATCAGGTGCAGATGCAGTCGGGTGGAGGATTGGACCAGAATTTATTCAATCAGCTAAAAGAATTAAGGAAAAAAGTTGCCAAAAAGCACGGAATTCCGCCTTACACGGTTTTTATGGATCCAAGCCTGGAAGATATGACCGTGCAATATCCCATAACGGTGGAAGAAATTGGAAAAATCTACGGCGTCGGTGAAGGAAAAGCCAGAAAATACGGGAAAGAGTTTGCAGATTTTATTAGTAAATATGTAGAGGATAATAATATCGAGCGTACTCAGGATATGGTACTGAAGCAGGTGGCCAATAAATCCAGCCACAAAGTTTTCATCATTCAGAGTACGGATAAGAAGATCGATCTTGAAGATATTGCCAGAGCCAAGAATCTTTCGATGGACGAGCTGCTCAAAGAAATGGAGCGAATCGTTTATCAGGGAACCAAGCTGAATATCGATTATTATATTGAAGATAATTTTGACGAAGATATTGTCGATGGTTTTATGGAATTCATGAACGAATCTGAAAGCGACAGCATGAAAGTGCTGCTGGATGAGTTCGGGGATGAACTTTCTGATGAAGAGGTAAGAATGTTGAGAATAAAATTCATCAGCGATGTTGCCAACTAAAATGCTTTTAAACAATAATGAAATAATAAAAAAAGAAATTCTTCCAAGGAAGAGTTTCTTTTTTAATACAACAGAAAAGCTCAGAATTCTTTTTTCATTTTTCTATTTGTTTATTTCCCTATTTTTTATTTTCAGTAGAGCTCCGCTTGTTTTCTTTGGTTTAGCTATGCTCGGAATCGGACTTTATCTGGCTTTTTTTAGATGGATTTTAAAATATTTCGATATTAAAAACAACCGTTACTTCATTACAAACCAAAGGATATTTATTGCAAAATCATCGGAAAGCAAAATTGTATGGCAGAAAAGCCTTTATGAAGTTGATCAGATTAATGCTGAGATGAATGGCCGCTTTTTTGGTAACATAATTTTCGGCGAACCTGAAAATATCTTTGGTAAGAATGACGAAGTATTTTCTTTCTTCAGGAGAAACGGAATGAATTTTAAGGAAGATAAGTATGCTTTTTTAAGTGTTGAAAATATTAATGAAATTATTCCCATTTTTGAGGAGCTTGGTTTAAAGGTTAACAAAACTTTTTACTAATTTTACATAGATGAAAAAGATTTCTGTCATATTTATTCTGCCGGATCTTGAAACCGGGGGTGCAGAAAGGATTGTTACCACCATTGCAAATCATCTCTCACGAGATCGTTTTGAACCCAAGATTTTGCTTTTGCGGAAACAGGGCGGTTATCTCGGTATTTTAAAAGAAGATGTTGAAATCATTGATGTTAATACGGAAAGAATCAGACATTCCTTAAAACCCATTCTCAGGGAAATTTACCGTAGAAAGCCGGATATTGTGTTTTCGGGATACGGAGAAGTGAATGCTTATTTGTCTTTATTCATAAAAGTTTTTCCCAAAACAAAATTCATTGCAAGGGAAACCAATGTTGTATCCCAGCACGTTACCAGAAAAGAGATTAAATTTTTCTACAATTTCTATAACAATTATAATGCAATCATTGCGCAAAGCGATGATATGAAGAATGATCTGATTGTTAATTTCAAAATAAAACCTTCCAAAATCGTTAAAATAAACAATCCTGTTGATTTTGATTTTATTGATGGAAAAATTAAAACTTCTCATAAACCGGAATGCTTTAAATACGGCTATAAAAACGTTGTCGCTATTGGAAATTTATCGGCAAGAAAAGGTTTTGATAATCTGCTGAAAGTTTTTTCCAGGCTGAAAAATGAAAATATCCTGCTTCACATTCTGGGAGACGGGAAAGACCGCGAAATGCTGCATCAGATGAAAGATTTCCTGGATCTTGAACACATCATTTTCCATGGCAGACAAGAAAATCCATATGAATTCCTGAAATATGCAGATCTTTTTATTCTGTCGTCAAGGTATGAAGGTTTTCCCAATGTTTTGCTGGAAGCGGGAGCGTGCGGAACCTACTCTCTGGCCAATAATTGTCCGGGTGGCATTAACGAAATCATACAAAATGAAATCAACGGTGAAGTTTCCGACATCGAAAATTATGAAGATTTTTCCCAAAAAATCATGAAAATCCTTCATGAAAATCATGAAAACGAAGCCATTAAAAATTCAATAAAATCACGATTTTCCAAAGAGATTATTTTAAATCAGTACGAAAAGGTTTTGCTTGATCTGATGAAATAACAGTCTTTATTATTCAGCTAATATTTCTAATTTTGGACTTTTAAATTCAGAAAACAATTAATAATGATTAAAATCCAAAAACTGGGATGTGCCTGCGAAAAGCCGACTTCAACTTATACAGAATTCAGAAGTTCAGAACTGGGAATCGATAAAACGAACGGAAGACATGCGGAAGTAAGCATTCAGCAGTGTAAACTTTGCCAGAGAATATGGATTCGCTATTTTGTTGAATATGAAAGCTTCTCCAAATCCGGAAAATGGTACAAAGGAATCGTCTCCAAAAAAGACCGTCCGCAAATTACTCCAGAAAATGCATTAGAATATCTGGAAAGCCTTGAATGGTACGTTTACGGAGGTTCGTTTTTTGAGAGCAAAGGAGAATTCGGACAAGGGAAATTGATAGTGGATTTGTAAAGTTGTCCAACATATAAACTAATAACTGTAAAATTGAATAAAAACATGAATACCGAATTAAAAAAAGAAATATACAGTAAGTACAAAACTTATCTCTCTCAAAATTATAATGAGAAATATATTAATCGTCTAATCATTCAGGAAGGTTACAATCAGCAAGATGTTGATGAAGTAATTAAAGATATTTATAGTGAAAAACAAAAAATATTAAAAAAGAAAAATAAGCACAGTCGCATTATTAGTATTTTACTATATATTGTTGGCACTGCAGTTATTGTTTCGGGAATAGCATTTATTGTTTTAGGAGGAGTTAAAATTGGAATGGGGTTGATTTTTCTTGCAGTTATTGTATGGATAAATGCAAATAGATAACAGAAGATCTTTCTATTTATTTAAATTCCCCTCTCAAAAATTTGACAAATCTCACTTTCTCACGTGGTAATAAATCGTTAAATTTGTAAGCATAAGAAAGTTAATAATAAACAAATTCATAAAATAACATGAGTCAATTCGATGTTACCGTAATCGGTTCCGGTCCTGGTGGTTACGTTGCTGCAATCCGTGCTGCACAATTAGGTTTCACAACAGCAATTATTGAAAAATACCCTACTTTGGGAGGAACTTGTCTTAACGTGGGTTGTATTCCGTCGAAAGCGCTTTTAGACAGCTCTGAGCATTTCGAAAATGCAAAGCACAATTTTGCAGGTCACGGAATCATTATCAACGAGCCTCAGGCTGATATCGCAAGAATGATCGAGCGTAAAAATGAGGTCATCAAACAAAACACAGACGGAATCAGCTACCTGATGAACAAAAACAAAATCACTGTTTTTGAAGGAGTCGGAAGCTTCGAATCTGCAACTCAGATCAAAGTAACCAAAAATGACGGTTCCACAGAAACGATCGAATCTAAATATACCATTATTGCAACAGGTTCCAAGCCTTCATCTTTGCCTTTCATCACGTTGGACAAAGAAAGAGTAATTACTTCCACGGAAGCATTAAACCTTAAAGAAATTCCTAAGCATCTGGTAGTAATCGGAGGCGGAGTAATCGGCCTTGAATTAGGTTCGGTGTATTTAAGATTAGGCGCTCAGGTTACCGTTGTTGAATTTATGGATAAAATTATTCCTACCATGGACGGAGCGTTAAGTAAAGAATTAACGAAAGTTCTTAAAAAGCAGGGCATGAAATTCATGCTTTCTACAGCTGTTTCTGCAGTGGAAAGAAACGGAGATACCGTGAAAATTACTGCAAAAGATAAAAAAGGAGAGGAAGTAACGGTTGAAGGAGATTATTGTCTGGTTTCTGTAGGAAGAAGGCCTTACACAGATGGGCTTGGTCTTGAAAAAGCAGGTGTTGAGCTTGACGAAAGAGGAAGAGTAAAAGTAAACGATCACCTTCAGACAAATGTTGCCAACATCTACGCTATCGGAGACGTTATTAAAGGGGCTATGCTTGCTCACAAAGCAGAAGAGGAAGGCGTTTTTGTTGCTGAAACGTTGGCAGGACAAAAGCCTCACATCAATTATAATTTAATTCCGGGGGTTGTTTACACATGGCCGGAAGTTGCCGGAGTAGGTAGAACCGAGGAGCAATTGAAAGAAGAAGGCATTGCTTATAAAGTTGGATCTTTCCCGATGAGAGCTTTAGGAAGAAGCCGTGCAAGTGGTGATGTAGATGGTTTGGTGAAAATTATCGCCGATGAAAAAACAGATGAGGTGTTAGGAATGCACATTGTAGGAGCAAGAGCGGCAGACCTTATCGCAGAAGGAGTAATTGCTATGGAATTCCGGGCAAGCGCAGAAGATATTGCAAGAAGTTCGCACGCACACCCAACCTATGCGGAAGCCATCAAAGAAGCGGCATTGGATGCTACGGCAAAAAGGCCGATTCATATGTAATATTGAATTAAAAAAATTCAAACATTTAAAAATATTTGTAAATTAGGGAGAGGCATTGGCCTCTCTTTTTTATTAGTAATGCCTTTAATACAACTGTTATGAAAAGTATATGTATAAGTGTTCTGCTTCTTTTTGCAGCCAGTTCGTTTGCACAGGAAGCAGGAAAAGCAGGAGAACTCCTGAGAAATGAAGCTTCAAAAACTGAAATCGGATCTGTAAATAGCAAAAAATCAGATGTAAAAACTAAAAATAATTCTGGTTTCAGAAATCAGGGAAGCCCGGGAAATAATGGTTTCAGAATCAAGAATCCACAATACCGATGGAACCAGGAATATGGGTATTCCGAAGTTTTTCTCAGGATTCCCGAGCAGGGATTTTTCAGCGTGGAAATCGGCGATCAGTTTATTTCAAACAATTCAGGGAAATTCAGGTTTTTTGACCTTCCGGCAGGAAGAATGCCCATCTCCATCTATGAAAGCGGCTATTTATTGTACAGGACTACCCTGAATGTAAGAAACAACAGCAGGCTGGTGCTTGATTTTTTCACCAATGAAGGGTTGTTTCTGCTGGATTCTTATCCTGTGCAGTCTTACGGTTTTAACAGCTGGAATGATGTCTGGAACAATCCTTACGGAAACAGCGGAAATATAAATTATCCTGATGTAATGGACAACCAGACATTTCAGGAGTTTATGGATACGATGAAAGACAGAGCGTGGTTTGATGACAAAAAACTGGCATTTATCAATCAGCAGGGCCGTCACGCCATGTTTACCTCGGAACAGATTGCCGTTCTGGTGAAAGAGCTGAGCTTTGATAAAAATAAACTGGCTTTAGCCAAATTATTATTTCCGAAATGTGTGGATAAGCAAAAGTATTTTATTGTTGGAGAAGCATTGGATTTTGAAAGCAGCAGGAGAGAATTAATGGATTATATTTCTAAATTATAAACATTTGATTTAAATATATGTTCGACTAAAGAGGGAAGTTTTTCCTCTTTTTCTGTCCATTTTTCATTTTTGCAAGTTCGGCTTATATTTCCGTACCTTTACCGACTAATTTTATCATCAATGCAACTCGGAAAAACTCAGACTTTAAAAATTTCAGATATAAATAATTCAGGATGGATCTTAACGGATGAATCTGGGGAAAAGGCTTTTTTACCGAAGATTTTCATTCAGGAAGACAAAGAAATAGATGACGAAATTGAAGTTTTTGTGTATCAGGATGACAGCAAACTGAAAGCTACTACAGAAATTCCTTTGGCAGAGGTAGGGGAATTTGCCGTCATGAGCTGTGTGCAGAGTCTTCCGAGCGGTGCTTTTATGGATTGGGGAATTATTAAAGATCTTTTCGTCCCGTACAAGCAGCAGAAAACAAAAATTGTAGAAGGAAAAAGATATCTTGTACACATTTATGTTGATGAAGACCTTGAATTGATAACCGGAACTACAAAGTTTAAAAGAAATCCGCAATACCAGGATCTGCCTTTCAAGAAAGGAGATAAAGTAGATCTTATCATGATGAATGAAAGTGAACTCGGCTGGAATGTAGTCATCAATAAAAAATATATTGGTCTTATTTACACTTCTGATGTTTTCAAAAAGCTATATCCTTTATCCGAAGAAACCGGTTACATTAAAGCCATCCGTGAAGATGGAAAAATAGATGTCTCATTGCAGCCTGAAGGATTTGAAAATATTGATGAGTTTAAAAAGAAAATTCTGGATAAACTGGAAGAAAATTACGGTCTCCTGTACATTTCCGATCAGTCGTCTCCTGAAGAGATCAAAGATGAGCTCCAGATGAGTAAGAAGAATTTCAAAAAAGCCATCGGCGGATTGTATAAGGATAAAATTATTGATATCCTTGACGATAAAATCAAATTATTATAAAACAAAAAAGAGCAGAATTTTCTGCTCTTTTTTGTTACTCTCTATTCTTCACCATCAGCCAGCCAGTGTAAATTCTACCGTCGGAAACTTTTATGGTGTACCAGTAATTTCCTGTAGAAACAGGGCTTCCGTTAAGTTTGCCGTCCCATTCCAGAGGTTTTTTCAAGATTACTTCTTTGAAAACAGGTAATCCTCTTCGATCATACACATTTACTTCGGTTCCCGGGTAGTTTTCCAGTCCGGTAATTTTCCATTGATCATTGTATCCGTCACCATTCGGCGTAAAAGCATTGGGAATGTTGAAAATCGAAAAAGGTTTCTGCCCGATAAAACAGCCTTCTTTGGTTCGTACATACACTATATACTCGCCGATGCCTAAATTGCTAAATATGTTTGAATTCTGCCATGTAAAATTATCCAGGGAATATTCAAAATTACCGGGAGCAGAAAGTGCCACTGTTGCTGTTCCATTGTTAACGGTTACAGCCGTAATTTCCGGCAATACGACATAACTTGCCTGAACCTGGTCACTACTCTGGCATCCGAAATTATTGCTTACCGTTACAGAATAATTTCCTGCAGCAGAAACTGTAATGGTTTGGGTGGTAGCTCCCGTACTCCATAAATAGGATGCAAAGCCGCTTCCGGCGTCCAGTGTTACGGTTTTGCCTTTACAGAATTCAATTTTTTCAGGGAGTTCCAATACAGGTTTGGGGTTTAAGGTAAGGCTTAACCTCACTACGGTAAAACATCCGTCTGCTGTAGTAACTTTTACGTGGATAACTGTGGAACCTACGTTTAAAGCATAATTCGATGGGTTGGCAATAGGATTTCCAAGATCATCGGTGTATGTAAAAGTATATATTCCGGGATTGACTATGATCTGAGACTGATAAGAAGTAAGGTTTACCAACATTGAATTTGCGGTTGAGCTATTACATATAGTCGCAGAATAATCATTGGCAGGAACATTATTGGTTGATAAAGTTACCGAAATACCAAGTTTTTCAGATTCACAATTATTTAAAGTCTGTGTTGCAAAATAGGTTACGCCATGAACCAAAGGAGTCGTTACAGGTAATACATTTCCTGCAGCATCATAGAATAGTAATGAAGTTCCGGCAATAATT
The DNA here is from genome assembly GCF_035819015.1 of Chryseobacterium salviniae. Lineage (NCBI taxonomy): Bacteria > Pseudomonadati > Bacteroidota > Flavobacteriia > Flavobacteriales > Weeksellaceae > Chryseobacterium > Chryseobacterium salviniae. The sequence continues at coordinate 41,589 of NZ_JAYLAA010000058.1, forward strand.
AAATTAGATAATTTAGGATTGGATGATGCACAGAAATCCTGAGCCGGGTTTCCTGTTGGTTTGGGAGTTTCGTTAACGGTTACCAGAACAGCTGTCTTATTACTTTCGCAGCCGTTAACAGTTTGTGAAGCGTAGTATGTTTGTCCGTTTACAAGTGCTGTGGTGGTGGTTAAAATATTTCCTGCTGCATCATACCATTTGATATTCTGTCCTGTGATCTGGATATTTGAAATAGTTGGGTGATTGCTAGCGCAGAAAGTTTGCTGTGGGTTTGAAGTAGTAGGTATGGCCGGTGCAGTTACGATTATATTTTGATTTTGTGATGAAATATTTCCGTTTCCGTCATTATAATTCCAGTGAATAACATAAGTTCCGGGAAGAGAGTAGGAAAGAGGATCTGTTGTAGTGGCTGTAATGATGCCGGTGCAATTGTCTGTGGCTGTAGGGATTGTTGAAATTACAGTGTGACAGTCTCCAGTAATGGTTAGAAGTGTTGCTGTATTAGGAACGGGTGCGGCTGTATCACCTACAACTACATTTACAGTGAAAATTCCATCGCAGGCCCCAGAACCTGTAATCTGGCATGTATAAGTTCCTGCATTTGTAGTGGTTGCATTCGGGATAGAAGGGTTTTGTTGTGTGGATGTAAACCCGTTTGGCCCGGTCCAGTTATAAGTTGTTCCGCCAGTTGCATTGAGTTGAATGGCTGAATTAACGCATACAGGAGAATTGGAATTTACGACACCGGAAGATGTACAATCCTGAAACTTTGCAATGAATATATCATTGGAAGGGTGTCCTCCCTGTTGTTGAAATGTTCCGGGAGTTGCAATTCCTGTAGTATTATTACTAGACATTCCTGTAAAATAAATATAACCCTCGTTATCTTTTGTAACAGTTCCCAGTTGCGTTCCTCCGTTTCCTCCATAAAAAGTTCCCCATTGCTTTACATTATTGGAATCGTACTTTATCATAAATGTTTTTAGGTATGGACCTGTATCTTCCATATACGCATTAGGGGTAGCAATGCCTGCCTGATGAATATGATCAGATAATCCCGAGAAAAACACATTTCCTACAGTATCAATATAGGCTGTTAACTGGACTTGGTATAAAATAGAAAAATTAGTTTTTGCAATTGTGTTTGTGTTCAGATCTATTCTCCATATTCCTGCCGGTCCGTAAACCGATCCGTTAGGATTAGGAAACTCACCCGCTAATATCAGAGTATTGTTAATGATTCTAGCTTCCCAAACATAATCCTGCATTGAATTTCCAAAATAGCTGGATCGCAGTAAGGTACCTGTACTTTTCGAAAACTTTAGATATAATCCGTCAGTTACGCCTCCGAAAGTAGATTGAAACGGGCTGATCATAGGAATGTTAGGAGAACGGGTTGCCCCAATAACTTCAAGGTCGCTTCCTGTAGAAGAAAATATATTGAAGATAGAAGTAGAATGATCTGTTGCGCCAAAGAATGTGGATCGAAGTGTATTGCCTGTTAAGGCATCCAGAGTTACAATATAACCATCTGAATATCCACTGGGACTGAGTTTTGTAGGTTGTGGAGCATTTAAAGTAGGAAAATTGGGACTCATTGTATCTCCTCCAAGAAAAACCTGATTATTATTGTATGAAACCGTATATAGTTCTTCAATTGAATTTCCGATGAAATCCTTTTTATAAATTAAACCACCGTTAGCATCAAATTTAGTTAATAAAGCATCTTGATTACTTCCTTGTCTGAGAACTGTACCTGCCGCATAAATATTATAATTTTCATCAAACGCAACATCATTGAATGAATCATCTTTTATACTCCCGAAATACGTACTCCATAATCGTTGTCCGGTTTTAGTAATCTTCATTAAGAAAGCATCAAACGCAGCAAGAATATTTTGTTGATAAGCGCCCGAAGTTGAAATATTAGTTGCACTTGCTGTTGTGCCGTAAAGATATCCTGTATTTTGAGAATCTGTTTTAATTCTTCCATAATCTTCACCAAAGCCCCCCGCATAGCTTCCCCATATTCTCGTAGGAACTGGATCAATAACGATAGTTCTATCTGAAATATCAACAGGGCTGTTAAACCCAAAAACCTGGTCACCAAGATGTTTAAAAGAAACATCAATATTTTCTTTTTTATTTCCTACAATCCAGCTTGTTGGAATGTCTTCATACATTTCCCCGAAGCGGACTTTCATCAAAAGTTTATTATCCTTAATTGACGTAGAAGCACCATTAAATTTCATTTTAATATCAGAGATTTTTCCCCCGGGTTTTATAATGAAATTATACTCTATGGGCTTTAAAACATCTTCTGGTTTAAAAAAAACCAAATCGATATTAGGATATATATTATTGTATAAAATTTTTTGATAGCGATGAACATGAGCAACCCCTTCTGATTTGCCCGGAATATTATAATAATTGCTGTAATCAGGAGATCTTCCTTCTGCAGTTATCGATGCGTTCTCATTAGAATTTAGCAATTCAATATCTATACGGTGAAACTGATTTTCATATATAAATTCATCGTTAATATTTTTTTTTGAAACAAGAGCGTTTTCATTTTTGTATTTTAAAGAATTCGGATTTGCAGTCTTAACCGTTTCATACACATCATACGAAAACCCGTTTTTTTTAAGCTGTACATTTAATCCCGCAGAATGAAAAAGATATTTTACACTTGGATTTGCATTTCCATCCTGGTCAATAATCTGACCTTTATTTTCATAAAATAAATATTCTTTGTTTTGATAATCTTTCCTCTGGGAGATAAGCAGCGTGTAAAAGAGAAAAGCTAAGAGAAAAGCTGATTTTCGCATGGGTTACTAATTTTCCGGCAAATATAATAAAATCGTGATCTCTATGAGATTAAAACTAATTAATACGGTTTCTATTATGTTAAAATATGATGCATATCATAATTTTTATCTTAATTATTTTGTTTAACAATTTTGTCAAAACATTTGATTGATTTATATTTGCACAAATTTGTTTAACAAAAATGTCAAATCAACCAAAAAAAGATCAAACACAGGAATTAATCAAGGAAACTGCGAAGAATCTGTTCTTTGTGAAAGGGAAGTTTGATGCCACCACTCAGGAGATTGCCGATGAAGCCGGGGTCAACAGGACACTAATCAACTACTATTTCAGATCAAGAGATAATTTGATCCAGATTATTTTTGATGAAGCGCAGAAAGTAGAGCACGAAAAATCTGAAATCATTATGAACTCCGATTTGCCATTCAAGGAAAAGATCGGGCAGTTTATTGAAGGAAGTTTGTCTACAAGCCTTCAGAACCCATATCTGGAAACCTATATTGTTTCGCAGATCAACAAAGGAAACTGCCACAAAAAAGATATTGAAGAAGACGAGCTGAAAAAGCTCTATAAAGAAGTAGAAGCAGAAATGGAACTTGGGAATATTGAAAAAATGGCACCCATTCAGTTTGTTCTCAATATGATTTCATTATTGGTCTTTCCAAGTGCCGTAAGGCCTTTATTAATGGAAAACCTAATGATTGACGAAGTAGAATTCGATAGAATTATTTCCGAACGAAAAGACATTATTTTAAATATGTTATTTAAAAATTAAAAAATGTTAAAGTATTTTAAAAAATGAATCGTCTTTTAGAAATAAAAACTAAAGCAACAGCAATTACATTAAAAAAATAAACGAAGTATAAAATTATGAAAAGAAAACGAATAACTGCACAAAAGCTAAAGATAGGAATAGCCGCTGCATTTATGATTTTCGGCTTTTCATCACTGTCTGCACAGCAGCAGGTTTCCCTACAGGAGGCCATCAAACAGGCACTCCAAAATAAAGCGGAAGCTAAAAAAGCTGCTTTACAGGTAAAAAAAGCTGAGTACAAAATTGATGAGGCCAGAGCCGGAGCCCTTCCGCAGATCAGTGCCAACATCAGCAATACTTTTAATCCGATTCTTCAGACCTCCGTACTTCCGGGAGAAATCATCGGGATGCCCGGACAATTGGTGCCTGTAACTTTCGGTACAAAATGGCAGTCGGTAAATTCGGTGTCACTGTATCAGAATATTTTCGACCAAAGAGTTTTTACAGGATTAAAAGCTGCCAAATCTACAAGAGAATTTTATTTGCTTAATTCTCAACTGACTAACGAACAGATCATCGAGAATGTAGCCACAGCTTATTATCAGGTATTTGTTCAGGAAGAGAACCTTAAAACCGTAGAAGCAAGCTATGCCAACACGGAAAGAGTGAGAAACGTAATCAAAAGTTTAGTTGATAACGGACTTGCAAAATCGATTGATCTTGACCGTACCAACGTTCAGCTTACCAACATCGGGTCAAACAGGCAACAGCTGGTAAATGCGGTGGAAGTTTCAAAAAATGCGCTTAAATTTTACATGGGAATTCCCATCAGCACACCCATCGAGCTGGAAGAAAAAACCATTGAGCCCAATACAGCGCTATTAGATACTGCTGCCAATATAGAAAACCGTTCAGAAATCAAAGTACTGAACAAGCAGAAAGAACTTCTACAATATAATAAAAAAGCAACCGAAGCTTTGCTGTATCCAACGGTTGGCCTTCAGGCAAACTATGGATGGCAGGGTCTTGGCAATAAATTTCCGTATTTTACGGGAAGTGCGCAGGGAACCAACTGGAGTGATTATGCATCTATAGGTCTGGCCATAAAAATTCCGATTTTCTCCGGAGGAGCTACAAGAGCGCAGATTCAGCAGGCAGAAATCGATATTCAGGATCTTGATCAGGATATCAACAATACCAAAGAAAGCCTCGACCTTGATTATAAAAATGCGATCAGCAATATGGAGAATGCCATCATCAATATCGAGAGCACGAAGGATAATGTTGGCCTTGCAGAAAGAGTTCAGAAAAATACACAATCCAATTATCAATACGGCCTTGCAACGCTCACCGAAGTGCTGGATGCTGAAAATGCCCTTACCCAGGCTAAGCAGAATTATGCAAATGCTTTATTAGATTATAAACAGGCTGAAATTAAATTAATCAAAGCAAAAGGACAATTAAACACATTACAAAACCCATAATAAACTACAATGAAAAAAACTCTAATATATATTATCGTGGCTGCTGTACTGATCGGTTTAGCGGCGTACAAAATTGCTGGAAATAAAGAAAAGCAGACTCAGGAAGTAAAAGAAGTAGCCAAGCAGGTTGATAAGATCAACGTGAATGTGATTACCGTTTCCAGAGAAAATATAGATACAAATTATACGGCCAACGGAACATTCATTCCAAAACAGGAATCTAAACAATCTTCTGAAATCTCAGGAAGAATTGTAAGCGTTCTGGTAAAAGAAGGGTCCAGAGTTGGTGCAGGACAGGTTTTGGCTACCATTAAAAAAGATGCCATCGAAGTAGATGTCACTCAGGCACAAAACAATTTGCAGAATGCGATTATCGACAATCAGCGTTACGAAAATGCTTTCAAAACCGGAGGGGTTACCAAACAGCAGCTTGATAACTCAAGGCTTCAGCTTAAAAATGCACAGGCAGCAGTTCGTGCGCAGGGGGTTAAAATAAATGATACCAGCGTACGCGCAGGAATCAGCGGTACCATCAATAAGAAAATGGTGGAGCCGGGAATGGTAGTAGCACCGGGTACAGCTTTATTTGAAATCGTAAATATCAACTCATTAAAGCTTTCAGTTTTAGTGGATGAAAGCCAGATTGGGAAAATTCAGATCGGGCAGGAAGTTCCTATCAAAGTAAATGTTCTTCCTGAAGATTCTTTTGTAGGTAGGATTACCTTCATTGCACCAAAAAGTGACGCATCTTTAAATTTCCCTGTGGAAATTGAAGTTCAGAACAAAGGTAACCTGAAAGCGGGGATGTATGCCACGGCAACATTTAAAACCAACAATGGCGCAGAAACTCAGAATATCCTTACCGTTCCTGCAGAAGCCTTTGTAAACGGGGTAAGTTCCGGACAATTATTTGTTGTTCAGAATGGTGTTGCAAAACTGATCAAAGTAACCATTGGAAAAGTGTATGGTGATAAAGTTCAGGTTTTAAGCGGACTGAATGGTGGAGAACAGGTAGTAACCAGCGGACAGATCAACTTAGATAATGGTTCTAAAGTAAATATCATAAAGTAGAAATTCTATGAAGTTAGCAGAAATATCGATTAAAAGACCATCGTTGGTGATCGTATTGTTTACGATTCTTACGTTGGGAGGTATCCTGAGTTACACACTCCTGGGATACGAATTGATTCCGAAGTTTGAAACCAATATGGTAACGATTTCTACGGTATATCCCGGAGCTTCGCCTGCAGAGGTGGAAACCTCAGTTACCCGAAAGATTGAAGATGCCGTTGGTTCTTTGGAAAATGTGAAAAAAGTAGAATCTTCTTCCTATGAAAGCTTATCCGTAATCATGGTGCAGCTGAATGACGGAGCCGATGTAGATTATGCTTTAAATGATGCTCAGAGAAAGGTTAATGCTATCCTTGCTGACCTTCCGGATGATGTGGATGCACCGTCCCTGAATAAATTCTCGCTCGATGATTTACCCATCATCACGATGAGTGTTTCATCAGATAAATTGAACAATAAGGATCTATATGACCTTTTAGATAAAAAAATAGAACCAATTTTCTCCCGTGTAAACGGTGTGGCACAGGTTGATCTTGTAGGCGGACAGGAAAGAGAAATCCAGGTGAATCTTGATGAAAAGAAACTGCAGGGGTATGGTCTTTCAATCGGAGACGTACAGCAGGCAATCCTTTCTTCAAACCTTGATTTCCCTACAGGTAGTATTAAAACAAGAAGCACAAAATCTACCATCAGATTATCAGGAAAATACAGATCAGTTGAGGAAATGAATAACCTTGTGGTTTCCAATAAAAACGGTGCACAGGTACGGTTATCTGATATTGCAACGGTTTTCGATTCCCAGAAAGATGTGGAAAAAGTAGCGAGGTTCAATCAGTTTCCTACCATCTTAATGCAGGTTAAAAAACAATCTGATGCGAATGCCGTAACGGTTTCCGAAAGCGTTCAGAAAACCATTCAAACCGTAGAAGAAACCTATAAAATGCAGGGTGTAAAAGTAAAAGTGGTAAACGATACTACAGAGTTTACTCTGGAATCTGCCAACCACGTTATTTTTGACTTATTCCTGGCGATCATCCTCGTAGCCATTGTGATGCTATTATTTCTTCACAGCATAAGAAATGCATTCATTGTAATGGTTTCGATCCCGGCATCTCTTATTGCTACGTTTATTGGAATTTATTTTATGGGCTACACGCTGAACCTGATGAGTTTACTGGGGCTTTCGCTCGTGGTAGGTATCCTGGTGGATGATGCGATCGTAGTACTGGAAAATATTTACCGTCACATGGAGATGGGAAAAAGCAAGATCCGTGCAGCATATGACGGAGCTTCGGAGATCGGGTTTACGGTTGCGGCAATTACGTTGGTAATTGTGGTGGTATTCCTCCCGATTGCGATGAGTTCAGGGTTGGTAGCTAATATTTTGGCGCAGTTCTGCGTCACGGTAGTAATTGCAACCTTATTATCATTGCTGGCTTCATTTACCATTATTCCATGGTTATCTTCAAGATTCGGTAAGCTGGAGCACTTAACAGGTAAAAACTGGTTCGAAAAATTCATTCTTTGGTTTGAAGGAATGATCGAAAGATTCACGCACTGGATTACAGGAATTCTGGAATGGTGTCTAAAAACTACATTACGAAGAATTTCTACGGTAGTAATTACCTTCATTGTTTTAATTTCTTCTTTCATGCTGGTAGCATTCGGATTTATCGGGGGTGAATTCTTCCCGCCGATCGACAGAGGACAGTTCCTTGTCCAGATGGAATTACCAAAAGATGCAACGGTTGAAAAAACAAACCAGTTAACTTTAGATGTTGAGAAATTTTTGAGAAACGATAAAGATGTGGTAGATCTTATTACAACAGTAGGGCAGCAGTCAACCGGTTTCGGTGGAGCACAGGCTACAACCTACCAGTCGGAAGTTCAGGTAAATTTAACGGATAAATCCGAACGTTCTGAAAGCACCAACATCAAAGCGGCAAAAATTAAAAGAGCCTTAGAAGAAAAATTTACCGGCGTTGAATTTAAAACCGCTCCAATCGGAATCCTCGGAGCTGAAAATGCTCCGATCGAAATGGTGGTAACCGCTCCGGATAATGAAACAGCAGTAAAAGAAGCAACCAGAATTTTAGCTCTTCTTAAAAAAGTACCGGGAGCGGTGGATGCAGAATTATCTACCGACACCGGAAATCCGGAAGTTCAGGTAAATATTGACAGAGATAAAATGGCTTCTTTAGGCTTAAACCTTTCCAGCGTAGGACAAACAATGCAGACGGCATTCAACGGAAATACAGACGGAAAATTCAGGGCCGGGGAATATGAATATGATATCAATATCCGTTTTGCTGACGCCAGCAGACAGTCTATTGATGATGTGAGAAATTTAATGTTCACCAATTCGCAGGGACAGCAGATCCGTTTGAGCCAGTTTGCCGATGTTAAGATGGGTTCAGGACCGAGCTTGCTTGAACGTAGAGATAAATCGCCTTCCGTAAAAGTAAGAGCAAAAGCTGTGGGTAGACCTGTAGGAGATGTTGCCAATGAATGGGCAAACCAATTTATGGATGGCAAAAACAAGCCTGCAGGAGTAGATTACATCTGGAGCGGGGACATGGAAAACCAGCAGGAAGGTTTCGGTACGTTGGGTATCGCTTTATTGGCGGCTATCGTATTGGTTTACCTGGTTATGGTTTCCTTATATGACAGTTTCGTATATCCGTTTGTGGTATTGTTCTCCATTCCATTGGCGATGATCGGGGTAATGGTAATTCTTGCTCTAACAGCCAATTCACTGAATATTTTCACGATGTTGGGGATGATCATGCTGATTGGTCTCGTTGCAAAGAACGCGATTCTGATCGTCGACTTTACCAACGCGAGAAAAGAAGCCGGAGCCACAACGCACGATGCTTTGATACAGGCTAACCACGCACGTCTTCGTCCGATTTTGATGACAACGATTGCGATGATCTTTGGGATGTTACCAATCGCATTGGCAACAGGAGCCGGGGCGGAAATGAACAAAGGTCTGGCATGGGTAGTTATTGGTGGTTTAACATCGTCTCTATTCCTTACCCTGATTATTGTACCGGTAGTTTATTCACTTATGGAATCCACTATAAATTTCTTCAGCCGATTATTCAATAGAATTTTTGGAACCAAGATGGGAGAAAAAGTAGACTATGATGCTGAAATGAAAGCAGATTATGAACACAGAGATTTAAGTGAAGACGGATATACCCCGAAACATTTAGACTAATATAACAATCTTTAATTAACCGAAAAAGCGTATCAGAAATGGTGCGCTTTTTTGTCATTATGATGTGCGAAGCGAAGAAGCAATCGCAAATGATAATAATAACATCAATGCTCAATCGCTGAGTATAAACTGAAAGTTTACGAACATAGCTCAGTCCTTGCGAACAAAAAATATTTTCGATAATTTTAAAAACTTTGTAATTCTTCAGTTAAGATTAAAATTCATCCAACAAAAAAGCCTCCGAAATAATCCGAAAGCTTTATATATTGTTACATCTTAAAAATTAATCTGCCATTACTTCGCCTGCCTTCCGGTATACAAAGCTGCCGTAGATGTGTCTTCTTGCAAAACGGCTTGGAGAATCTGCATTCACCATTTTGATATACGTATTTCTCGGAACACCCAGATATTCATAGATGTTACCGTTCAGATGCTGAATCGTAAGAGTTGATTTCTCAAGGTAAAAATCCTGAATGTTGGAAGTTGTGGTAGTTTCCGTGTACTCTTCTTTGTATTTTTCCTGAGTCTCAGGATTGATGCTCACCAGAAAATGATAGGCTTCAATCACCGACTTGCTTTTTTCTTCCGCTTCCAGTTTACCGGCTTCATCATTGATGAATTTGTCAGGATGCGTATCTTTCATCGTATTCCTGTAAATGGTTTTCAGTTCTTTCAGTGTCACATTTTTATCGACTTCAAGAAGCTTTCTGTATTCGCCTAATTTTTTCATTATGGTTGGATCCTTTTTTCGGGATGCAAAATTAAGCTATTTAATTGGAATATAACTTATTCATTATTAATTGTTTTAATAAAATAATATTAATTTAAGCCTAATTTAATCTAATGTATTAAATCATAAATCTAAGAATAACAATGAAAGCTTCATTGATTCCTGAATATGTTCATCCAATATTTTAATTTCATCAACAGGATAATAAAATTCAACAGGGTTTACAAAAACATTATTATATTTTGTACGGCCACTGGAGCCGTCTACATCAATAGACAATAATGTAGAACCTGTTTTACGTTGTACGGTTTTTAAGCCTTTTGACGTTACTTTAGATTCCACACAGCCAACCAATGCGCCCCTACCCAATATGTCAAAGCAAATAGCAGTATAAATTCCATTGCGAACCAGCTGACCCGGAGGAAGAATGCAGGCGTATAAAACATTGGGAAGATTCATAATACCACGGGAAGCTACTACTGTAAATGGAATATTATTGATTTCTTTATATTGCTGTTGCAGCTTTTCCCTTAAACCGTTCAGAGCATCTTTAACTGAAATTATTTCAGCATCATTGGTTCTTAAAGCCACGTTTTTCACTACAGGATGCAGCTGCCTGAACTCACATACAGCATGGAAATAATCTAAAAAATTCATTTTAAATCAACTCAATTACTCCGTCTTCTGATAAATATGCGTCACTTTAGCATCCTTAATAAAATACTGAATCGGAGTATCTTTCACAGCATTTTTATTGGTGAGTTCAATATAATATACCATTGTGTTGGGGAACTTAGGATCTTTACACAATATTTTGAAGCGTTTCACCTTGTCATCATTGCTTAAAAAAATAAGCTCGGAAGCATTGTAAAGCTTTATATTATTTACATCGAAAGCGATCTTCCAGTTTTTTTGCAGTTTTGCAAATCGTTTCTGGGTTCTGTCGCTGTCTTCATTTTCAAATTTATCAACCTGGAAATCCGTTAGAAGTTGAGGATAAATTAATCCCTCCTGAAGAATATTTTTCGTGATTTTATCAGATTTATCATAAAAAATAATTTTATTGTCAAATAGGATCTGGTTATCTTTTACCACAATATTTCCGTTAAACTTTTTATAGTTTTTCTTTTTATAATCATTTTTAAAATGTTCGATGGCAGCCTTATCTTTAGATCCTGGCTTTTCTGTTTTCTGGGCAAAAAAAGAGGTTGATAAAAGTATCGTAAGGCTGGCTGTGTATAATAATTTCATGATTTTATTAATTTTAATTAAGATTTAAAGAATATTTTTAAGTCTTATATATTGCAGAAGCATAATGGTTTTGGCATCTTTAATGGCTCCGGTTTCAATCATTGTTAAGGCCTCTTCAAAAGGAATTTCAAGCACTTCGATATCTTCGCCTTCGTCTTGAAGTCCGCCGCCATTATGTATTTTCATATCATTGGAATATTCACCGATGAAAAAATGAAGGATTTCCGTAACAGCACCCGGCGACATATACGCCTCGAAAATTTTCTCAACATAGGAAATTTTGTAGCCGGTTTCTTCTTCGGTTTCCCGTTTAATGCATTCTTCGGGATTATCGTTGTCTAAAAGTCCGGCGCACACTTCAATCATCATTCCGGTTTCGTTCCCGTTAAGAAAAGAAGGCAATCTGAACTGTTTGGTAAGGATTACATTTCCCGTGCTTTTATTATACAACAAAATGGCTGCACCGTTTCCGCGATCATACGCTTCGCGGCTTTGCTGCTGAAAGCTGCCGTCTTTTTTCTGAATATTGAAAGTTACTTTTTTTAAAGTGTACCAGTTGTCTGATAATATTTCAGTCTTTTCTATCTGAACGCTTGTATTGTGCATGGATTGTATAATCTTGGTAATTATTTTTGCAATAAATTTTCTAAAGCTTTTTTTAAATCGGTGAATTTAAACTGAAAACCTGCCTTTTGAATTTTCTCTGCAGAAGCTCTTGAACCTTCCAGTAATGCATCGGCCAGTTCACCGAAAATAAGTTTTAAAACAAACCCCGGAACATTCGGCATGAAAAGAGGTTTTTTTAGAACCTCAGCGATTTTTTTGGTTAAATTTTCATTCGTCGTATGCTGTGGAGAAACGGCATTAAATGCTCCGTCGATATCCGGGTTTTTCAGTGCAAAATCGTAAATCGAACAAATATCATCAATATGGATCCAGGGCATATACTGTTTTCCGTTTCCAAGAGCTGAACCAATTCCCATTTTGATAGTCGGAAGCATTTTCTTTAAAGCTCCATCTTTTTCAGACAGCACCACCGCCGTACGGATTTTCACCACTCTTTCCGCAAGGTTCTGTTCCTTAAACTGATCGGCTGCACGCTCCCACAATACCACAACTTCACTTAGAAAATCATTTCCCGGGCCGTCATTTTCAGTGAAGATTGTATCGGTCGTTTTTGTTCCGTAATAATTGATTCCCGAAGCAGATATAAAAGATTTTAGCGTAATTTTTTTCAGTTGTAATGTTTTTAATATCAGATCGGCAGAATCAACCCTGCTGGAAATAAGTTCTTTTTTTCGTTCATCAGTCCATCTTTTTTCAGAGATATTGGCTCCTGCAAGATGAATGATGTGGGAAATTCCTTCAAAAGCTGCATCATCAATCGTTTTGTTTTTAATATTCCACTCGAATTCATTACTATGTTTTTTCTTTCTGGTTAAAAAGCGAACGGTATAGTTTTTTTCAAGCCTTTTGGCAAGTTCACGGGCAATAAGTCCGCCGGCTCCGGTAATGAGGATAATATCTTTCATGAATAACTGCGATTTACTATTATGTTTGGCTTTTAACAATTAAAATAAAATCGTCATCCAAAAGTTTATAACCATAATCGTATATGAATTTATATTCAGAACCATTTTTATAGACTTTCAGATTCGTAAAATAATCAAAATCAAAACCTAAGCCATCAAGCCTGGATCGGGGAACTTTTGCTTTTCCGTCTGTATTCACCTCAGCAAGAATTCTGTAGTTTTTGCGGAGTCTGTTATTAATAGTACGCATCAGGTTGCTGGAATCCTTATTCTGTTTGTTGTTGTAAGCATTCCTGCAGGCATCATTACAAAACTTTTTGTCTGATCTCCCGATGATTTTTTCGCCGCATTCGAGACAATTCATAATTTTTATTTTTTCAATTTGTGTGGTTGAGCATGTTTTTTCTTTAGCAGCCTCATGAATCTGCTGTGAGCAGGATAGCTTCTGTTGGAAGTGATATTGTTGAAAAAAAGTGCTGTAAGTAATAAAATAAGACAACCGGTAAGTACCGGTGACAAAACATACCAATATCCCAGTTCAGGAATTTTTCCCGTGGAACTCACCGCAATCAGTGCCGTAGCGCCGCCCGGAGGATGAAGGGTTTTGGTGTACTGCATCAGGACAATAGAAAAAGCAACAGCAAGAGGAGCTGATAGCCAGATAATATCAGGAACAATTTTATAGACCGTAACACCTACTAAAGCTGATATGACATGGCCTCCTACCAAATTCCTCGGCTGCGCAAGCGGACTCTGAATCGCTCCGTAAATCAAAACGCTTGAGGCTCCGAAAGATCCGATCAGAAAAATATTCTCTGTTGCCGATACAGAATGCGACTGGATAAAAGCAATAATTCCGATCCCGAAAAAAGCACCCAGAAAAGACCAGAAATGTTCCTTGTAATCCACAAGCGTTTCCCTATAAATTATATATTTTGATACCCTGAATGTTCTTTTAATTGCTTTTTTCATAGATAACCAAAGATACAATAATTATCCGTTTTCAAACGGTTAAACGATGTTGATTGTTTTTTATAGTCGTTTTCAAACGACTACAAACGAATTTAAATAATTTGATACCGACTTATGTTTTTGATTTCCCCAATCTTTGCAACAGAGATCCGGGAAAACAGTGAACGTCTCGGATCTGAATATTAATCTAAATAACAAATAAAATTATGTCACTAAGAAACAAAGTAACATTGATTGGTTACACAGGAAAAGAAGTTGAAATCGTAAACTTCGAAAACGGAAGCAGCAAAGCGGTTGTATCTCTTGCAACCAGCGATTATTACACCAATGCAAAAGGTGAAAAAGTAGAAGAAACGCAATGGCACAATCTGATTGCTTTCGGGAAAACAGCTGAAATCTTTCAGAAATATGTTACGAAAGGAAAAGAAATTGCCATCGAAGGAAAGCTTACGTACAGATCGTATGACGATAAAGACGGCGTAAAACGCTATATCACGGAAATCAGGGTAGATGAAATTCTGCTTCTGGGAGGCAAATAACAGTTAAAAGACACAGGCGATGAAAGTAAAAGTTTTTAAAGTAAGGCTGGATCACGAGTTTTTGCATCACGATCAGCTTGTTTTGGATGAGTTTCTCGAAAGCCATCAGATTGTAAAAACGGAAACCGCTTTTGTAAATAATGAAAATTACTGGTCGGTATTCCTGTATTTTGAAGCATTGAAAGCAACTGCCACAACGGTAAAAGAATCCAGGCACGCAAAATATGCCGCAGAAAGTGAAGAGCTGAGTTCCGATGAAGAGAAAATTCTCTCCGCCCTGAAAGAATGGAGATCCGACAAAGCAAAAGAGCAGAATCTGCCGGGCTATTTTATTGCCACTAATAAAGAACTTATGTCCGTAGCGAAGTACAAGCCTGCCAGAAAAGAAGAGCTGCTGGATATTAAAGGATTCGGAAAGCATAAAATAGAAAACTATGGCGAAGAAATTCTTGAAATTTTAGAAAGTATATGATATTCGACAAAACACAAATGATGAATCGTTTCAAAGCTGGAGAAGATTGTTTCTCCGGCTTTTGATTTTAGCTTTAAAGTCAGTTCAATTCCTTATTTTTGCAACACTTATACATTAATCATCATTTATCAATTATAGAATGAAACCAGGTTTAGCAAAAGGGACGAGAGATTTTACCGCATCGGAAGTTGCAAGAAGAAGATACATCATCAATATTTTACAGAAAAACTTCGAATTATTCGGGTTCCAGCCATTGGAAACCCCAAGCTTTGAAAATCTTTCGACATTAACAGGGAAATATGGGGAAGAAGGAGATCGCCTTATTTTTAAGATTTTAAATTCGGGAGATTATACTTCAAAAGTGAATCAACAGGAATGGGAAGATAAAAATCATCAGAAATTAACTTCACAAATTTCAGATAAAGCCTTACGCTATGATCTTACTGTACCATTTGCAAGATTTGTGGCGATGAACCATAATCAGTTGACTTTTCCATTCAAGCGTTACCAGATTCAGCCGGTTTGGAGAGCAGACCGACCTCAAAAGGGAAGGTTCAGGGAGTTTTACCAGTGTGATGCCGATGTGGTGGGAAGTGAAAGCCTTCTGCAGGAAATAGATCTGGTACAGTTATATCTTAAATCATTTGCAGATTTGGGGCTCTCTGTAACTATTCATATTAATAACAGAAAGATTCTTTCAGGCCTTGCGGAATTTGCAGGAATCACAGATAAATTAATCGACTTTACAGTTGCTCTCGACAAATTAGATAAAATCGGTAAAGACGGTGTTGTAAAAGAACTTCTTGACAGAGGAATTGTTCAGGAATCTATCGATAAACTGGATTTCCTTTTTGAACAGTCAGATGATGCGTTGGAAAATCTTTTACAGCTAAAAGAGAAGTTCAAAGGAAATGAAACAGGATTAAAAGGTGTTGAGGAACTGGAATTTGTAATCACTCAGTCATTAAATTTAGGCGTTAATATCCAGAATTTGGTATTTGACATTACGCTTGCCAGAGGATTGGATTATTACACCGGAGCTATTTTCGAGGTAAAAGCGGATGAGGTTCAGATGGGGTCCATCGGTGGTGGCGGAAGATATGATAACCTTACGGAGGTTTTCGGGGTTAAAAATATTCCGGGAATCGGAATTTCTTTTGGTTTAGACAGGATTTATCTTGTCATGGAAGAGTTAGGACTGTTCCCTGAAGAGGCAACCTCAAAAGTAGAATACCTGTTTGCCAATTTTGGCGGTAATGAAACCATAGAAGCCCTGAAATTAATAAAGCAGTTAAGAGAAAAAGGAATCTCTGCAGAACTGTATCCTGAATCTGCCAAGATCGGGAAACAGTTTACCTACGCCGAAAAAAAGGGAATTAAAAATCTGGTCTTCCTGGGAGAAGAAGAAATCAAGAACGGAAATGTTACCTATAAAGATCTTGAAATAGGAGAACAAAAAACCGTTTCTTTAGAGGAGTTTTTAAGCAACTAACTATATTCTGAGAATTCTGTAAGGCCATGAAAAATACAGAAGATTTAAAAGAAATAGCCAAACTTTTTCTCAAGCTGGGAATAATTGGTTTCGGAGGACCCGCTGCCCATATATCCATGATGCAGAATGAGGTGGTTACCAAAAGAAAATGGATGTCCCAACAACATTTTCTGGATCTGATAGGAGCTACCAATTTAATTCCCGGACCCAACAGTACGGAAATGGCCATCCATATCGGAATAGAAAAAGCAGGCTGGAAAGGATTAATAACTGCAGGAGTGTGTTTTATATTTCCTGCAGTTTTTATAACCGGGATATTTGCGTGGCTTTATAAAAAATATGGGACACTGCCGGAAATTCAGCCTTTAGTTTATGGAATTAAGCCAGCTATCATTGCAGTGATTTTATCGGCCATTTTTCCTTTAGCTGAAAAATCTTTTAAGTCTGCTTCTCTTATTATTTTAGGATTGCTTGTATTAGTAGGATCGCTATTAGGTTACAATGAAATTTTTCTTCTTTTTGGAGCAGGATTTCTTTATCTCCTTCTTTTTTTTATCCGTTCCGGGAAATCCGGGGATCTGAGAAATCTGATTCCCATTATTTCTTTACAAGGGGCTGAAAATAATTTTATGTCTGCCTTAAATCTTAAGCTTTTCCTTATTTTCTTAAAAGTCGGATCTATTCTTTACGGAAGCGGTTACGTATTATTTGCCTTTCTGGATGCAGAGCTTGTGAGCAACGGAATGATGAACCGGAAACAGCTTATTGATGCCATTGCAGTAGGGCAATTTACTCCAGGGCCTGTTTTTTCATCCGTAACATTTATCGGGTATCAGATTAACGGATGGGCCGGAGCTGCGGTTTCAACCCTGGGAATTTTTTTACCTTCATTCCTTTTTGTCGCATTACTCAATCCTTTGGTAAAGAAAATGAGGAATTCTAAAATCTTTTCGGTATTCCTAGATGCCGTAAATGCAGCTTCTGTAGCCATTATTGTCTCTGTCTGTATCAGCATGGGAATAGAAACCGTTACCGACTGGCGTACTATTCTTATTGCTGTGGTATGTCTTTTTATAAGTTTTCGATACAGGAAGATTAACACTGCTCTTGTTATTGTATTGGGTTCAGGAATGGGATATTTACTAGCCTTATTATAAAAAGTAATTGCCTTATCTCACTCAATATAAATTAGCCTTGAAGTAAAGCAAAGCTTTATTAATAATCTCAACATTGATTCTTTTAAAGAATTCGACTGGTTGTCATACCCTTGTTTCAGATATGTTGTAGAATTTGAAAAAAGGAAGTGCAGAATATCAAAATTTGGAATAAATTTCCTTTGGTTTTTGCTATAAAAGCAGAAAAAAAGTCATCGTAAAAATGATTTACAATGACTTTTCTGAATATATGAATGTTAAATAACTAGTCTTAGCTTACGGTTTCCTGTGCATTATTTACAGTGTCCTGCGCTTTGTTTTTAAATTCACCTGCTTTTTCCTGAACTTGGGAAGCAACATTGTTGGCTCTGTCTTTAATATCATTTCCCCATTTGTTAAGGTTGTCTTTTGCATTATTAAATTTATCTTTTACCATTTGTTGCTGTTCAGGGCTTGAGTTTTTATACTTCCAGTATGCTAATGCTCCCAATCCAACCAGTGCCAATAAACCTTTTGTCTTATTTCCCATGATTTCTATTTTTTAAATGTTAATATTAAAATTTGTTGTTAGTAATCATGTAAAATACGTGCCAAAAAAAATATCAGAACTATAAAATAATGTTAAAGTTAATGGAAGGTTTCTAAATTTTCGCCGTCAAAACTTGCAAAAACCATAGTGGGATAAGAATCGCGGTGATACATATTTCCATGGTAGTCGATGGCAATGGCTCCTGCAAAACCATCAATCGTTTTCAGTTCGTCGAAAGTTTTGTCGAAAGCATCTTCCAGAGACATTCCGTCGGTTACTCTTGTTACAATCTTTGTTGCCGTGGCATTGCTTACAATATCTTCTCCAACCCCGGTACAGCTGACGGCACAGAAAGAATTGGCATAATTTCCGGCTACGGTTGCAGAATCCGAAATCCTTCCCGGAATTTCAAATCCTTTTCCTCCGGTAGATGTTGCAACGGCTAATTTTCCGTCCTTATCAATCGCTACGCAGCCGACAGTACCTTTTCCGCCGTTGTTTAATTTTTCTTCGTATTCTGCTCTTCTTTTAGGAATTTCAGTAGAAAAATTTTCAAAACCATGAGCTGCAGCATATTTTTTAGCACCGCTTCCGCCCAAGACACGGTCATCTTCCTTCATCAGCTCTTTTGCAACAAAAACAGGATTTTTTACATCCTGAATATTGATAACTCCGCTAAGCTTTTGCGTTTCGCCATCCATAATTGCAGCACTCATCCTGATGATTCCGTCACTTTGGATCTGGGAACCGATACCTGCGTTGTAGAGTTCATCGTCTTCCAGCATAGAAACTGCAAAAGCAGCCGTATCCAAAGCAGAATTATTCTGTAGAAAATCAAAAGCCTTTTTTACGATATTTTTCAAAGACTCCTGTTTGGCTGTTTTTATTTCATGACTCTGATCGCTTTCGGAAAAAAATCCTCCGTGAATGATTATCTTCATTGTACTGTTATTTAGGAAACAAGATAGCCAAATTTTTCAAAACCAGCTATGATTCTGTAAATGCCGTATAAAATTTATGTATAAATAGCTTTTATTTATCCTGCGGAATAGGATTAAATTGAGAATTCTCTATAGTCAATACTTTTGTAGTAAGATCATAATGATCATTCATGGACATTACATGAACCGTTAGATTATCAATAGAGATAGGCTCTCCAAGGTTGATATTGGTAAGATTGGTGTCCTTGATGAATCTTCCGTCAACCAGAATTACCAGTCCGGAACCTACGGCCGTCATGACATCATTGTAAATAAAAAGACCGGTGTCTTCCCCAAGCCCGATTCCCAACGTTCTCGGATTATTGACCACTGCCTGAAACAATCTTCCGATCCTTCCGCGCTGTACAAAGTGCGTGTCAATAATGACATTGTCAATTAATCCCAATCCTTGTGTGGTTTTAATTTCACCCTTTAAAAGAGCTTCAGAACTGCTTCCCTGATAAATCATGTTTTCAGAAGCAGCAGCAGCTCCGGCAGAAGTTCCGGAATAAATAAAATCCTGTTCCTGGTATTTCAGTAAAATGGTATCATGAAATCTTGTTCCTCCCAGAATGCTGGTGAGACGAAGCTGATCTCCACCAGTAAACATCACAACATCGGCAGCATTTGCCCTTGCAACAATGGCATCAGAATTGGCTTCTTCTCGGTTGTGAATATCAAGTATATTTACATTTCTTGCTCCTAAAAATTCAAAAGCTTTTTTATATTCTGAGCCTACAATCTGAGGAATCTGTGAGGCTGTCGTGATAATTTCAATGACAGAATTTTCCTTATGCTTAGACTCGTTGATGATTTTTCTAAGTATTCCTCGCTCAAAAAAATTCAGGTTTTTTTCGATGTTCTGATCAAAATCGGTCTCTGCAAAACTCCCTTTGTTTACTGCACCACCAATTACAATTAATTTTCCAACAGGTTTCGTCATAGGGTGCAAATTTAAAAAATTATTGACAGTTGAAGAAATCCAGCACAGATAAAATTGATTTTGAGGATTTTAGAATGATAAAAAAATGCAGATTATTTTTAGTAAATATTCAAGCGTGGTATAGTTTTGTTTAGGGTTTTGCATTATCTTTGATTTTAAATGCAGTTATTGTTAACTATTAAAAATGCAAATAGGCTATGAAAATTGAAAAAATACAGGCATTGCGCGGCCCGAATATTTGGAGTATCAGACGAAAGAAGCTGATACAGATGAGGTTGGATCTGGAAGAAATGGAAAATTTCCCTACCAATAAAATCGAAGGATTCAGAGAAAGGATAGAAAAACTAATACCTTCTTTGTTTACGCACAGATGTTCTGAGGGAGTAGAAGGAGGTTTTTTCCATCGTATAGAAACAGGAACATGGATGGGCCACGTTATTGAGCACATTGCCCTGGAAATTCAGACGCTGGCCGGAATGGAAGTGGGCTTTGGAAGAACACGCGAAACCAAAACACCCGGAGTGTACAATGTCGTATTTAATTATATTGAAGAAAATGCAGGGATTTTTGCTGCGGAAGAATCTGTAAAAATTGCTGAAGCTTTGATTAAAGGTGAAGATTATGATCTTAATTCGTGTATTCAGAAGCTTAAAGAGATCCGCGAAAGGGTTCGCCTCGGACCTTCCACCGGAAGCATTGTTGAAGAGGCTGTTTCCCGAAAAATCCCATGGATTCGATTAGGGACAAACTCTTTGGTACAGCTTGGTTATGGTGTAAATCAGCAGAGGTTTCAGGCCACCATTACCGGAAAAACAAGCTCTATTGCTGTAGATATTGCATGCAATAAAGAGCTTACGAAAAGAATGCTGCATGATGCTGCTATTCCTGTTCCGATGGGAGATTTGGTTACAGATGAAGAAGGACTTGACAGCGTTGTTCGGAAAATAGGATATCCCGTGGTTATTAAGCCTTTGGACGGAAATCACGGAAAAGGTTCTTCCATTAATGTTAACGACTGGCAATCTGCTAAAATCGGACTGGAACATGCCCAGAAATATTCTAAAAAAGTTATTGTTGAGAAATATATTACCGGTTACGATTTCAGGGTACTGGTAATCAATAATAAAATGATTGCTGCTGCGAGAAGAGTTCCGGCTCATGTTGTCGGTGATGGTGAACTTAATCTTCAGCAACTGATAGAGAAAGAAAACGAAGATCCGAGAAGAGGGTACGGACACGAAAATGTTTTAACCGAAATTAATGTCGATAAAGATACTACCGAACTTTTGGAGAAAATGAATTACACTTTGGAAACCGTTCCACAGAAAGGTGAGGTCGTTTATCTGAAGTCTACAGCGAATCTTTCAACGGGAGGTACGTCAATTGATGTAACGGATATGATACATCCTGAAAACATCACTATGGCGGAAAGAATTTCGAAAATAATAGGTCTTGATGTCTGTGGAATTGATATCATGGCCGAAAATCTTACGCAGCCATTAAAAGAAAGTGGCGGTGCCATTATTGAAGTAAATGCCGCGCCGGGATTCAGAATGCATCTGGCGCCAAGTGAAGGATTGCCGAGAAATGTTGCCGCTCCGGTGGTAGACATGCTGTATCCACCCGGAAAACCTTTTACGATACCGATTATTGCCGTTACGGGAACTAACGGTAAAACAACGACTACGAGACTGATTTCACACATTGTAAAAAGTAACGGATACAGGGTAGGATTTACCACTTCAGACGGAATTTATATCCAGAATACCATGCTCTCGAAAGGGGATACTACAGGACCGCTTTCCGCAGAATTTGTTTTAAAAGATCCTACAGTAGAGTTTGCTGTGCTTGAAACGGCACGCGGCGGAATTTTACGTTCCGGGCTTGGTTTTTCGCAATGTGATATCGGGGTTTTAACCAATATTGAAGAAGATCATCTCGGGATGAATGACATCCACAACCTGAAAGATCTTACCCGTGTAAAAAGAGTGGTTCTAGACAGTGTTAAGAAAAACGGATGGAGTATTTTAAATGCCGATAATGAATATTCCATGAAAATTGTTAATGATCTTGACAGTCAGGTTGCGATTTTCAGTATGAATGAAAACAACCCACACATTCAGAAATTTGCGAAGGATGGGAAAATTACCTGTATTTATGAGGAAGGTTTTGTAACCATCAAGAAAGGAGACTGGAAAATAAGAATCGGCAAGGCAAAAGATTTCCCGATTACGATGGAAGGCAAAGCCAAATTCATGATTGAAAATGTTCTGGCTGCAAGTCTTGCATGTTATTTATATGGATTCGGAATTGAAGATATTTCCAATTCATTGAGGACTTTCATTCCAAGTGCACAGCTTACTCCCGGCCGACTGAATGTATTTAAATTTAAAAATTTCAAGGTTCTGATTGATTTTGCACACAATCCATCCGGTTATGAGGCTATTGAAGATTATCTTAAAAATGTTGAAGCAACAAAAAAAATAGGAATTATTTCAGGGGTAGGAGACCGTAGAGACGGTGATATCAGGGAATGCGGGAAAATCGCAGGAAGAATGTTCGATCATATCATCATCCGAAATGAAAAGCATCTCCGTGGACGAACGGAAGATGAGATTAACGGTTTAATCATCGAGGGAATGCAGTCTTCCGGAAAAGATGTAAGCTATGAAATTATTCCTAAAGAGATTGAAGCGCTGAAGCATGCGATGGGAATGGCGGAAGAAGGTACTTTTATCACCGCTCTAAGCGACGTAATTTCCAATGCGATTGATCTGGTGCAGGATTACCAGACCAGAGAATTAATGGAAGACGATAAAATGGTATAATTATATTTCTAAGAGTTTCGGCTTTACGTAAAAGTTTCGGCGGCAWAGAARAAGACCCCCAAAAAAA
>NZ_JAYLAA010000059.1:0-75239 GCF_035819015.1 Chryseobacterium salviniae
KGGGGGGGCGCGGCTTCGCCCCCCCCCCGAAAAAAAGAAAAAAGCGAGTGCGGAGAGCGGGAATAAGCTCCTAAAAAAATGCTCCTCCTTTCCTGACATCAAAAGAAATGATCGGTCACAAAGACCGATCACTCTCAAATTATTACTTACCTAACATTGCATAATACATAGCAGTAACGCAGAAAGCCTATAGAATATTTTAAAAAATTAAAAAATTTCCAATACCGAAATTTCTACTGACAAACTGTTGTCATCAACCTGTTTTATCTTTGTATCAACAATAACAAACAAATTAAAATTATGACAACTACAGCAATTAACACGAAACAATTCATGACCTCTGAACAACTTCTTGAACACTGGCAGGGGCACAGAAATCTTACAAGAAGAGTAATCGAAGCCTTCCCGGAAAAAGAGCTTTTTGAATTCTCCGTTGGCGGAATGAGGCCTTTTGCAAAATTGGCAGTTGAACTCATCAGCATTGGCGGACCGGCTTTGAAAGGGATTGTAGAGAAAAAAATGGATGCTCATGATGAAGAAAGCTTTAATCCCAAGACAAAAGCAGAACTGCTGAACAAATGGGATGAAGAAACAGAAGTAATCAACCGTTATTTTGGGCAGATTTCGGAGGAGCGTTTCCAGGAAACTTTCAATTTATTCGGGCAGTATGAGTTTCCTGTTTACCAGAATATTCTGTATTTCGTGGATAATGAAATCCATCACCGCGGACAAGGCTACGTGTACCTGAGAGCTTTGGGAATGGAACCGCCTTTTTTTTGGGAGAGATTTTAAGCTTTCTGATGCCGCTCTACCGATTACGGGTATTGATTAACAATACAAATAAAACATCATTTGTTTAAAATCTTATATTCTGCTTAATTAAGTTTTTGCATCAACCTCAGCACTACAAATCTGCTGAGGTTTTTTGATGCTTTGCTGAAATATCTTCAATGATCTCAGCAAGTCTTATTTTAAGAATTTCCGGTTCCAGAATGGTTGCATAATCTGCAAAAGTGATGAGCCATCGTGGAAATCCGTCTGTAATCCATTCTGTTTCAAAGGTGAGTTCCATGCCCAGATCGGTTTCCTTTTCTTCAATTAAGCCGTAATATTTTTTTGAGTTGGAAAGATGGTTGATGATCTTTTTTTCAACGAGAAGCTTTACGATGGTTTTATTTCCGTTTCCGTTTTGGCGGTAGTCGTTGATCTGGCCGTATTCCTGTAGAAAAGGATTCTGGGTTTTATAGATCTGTAAAATCCTGTCGACCCTGAATTGTCTGAAATCGTTGCGCAGCGTACAGAAAGCCATAATATACCAATAGTTAAACTCAAAGAAAACGCCTACCGCTTCAATCGTTCTCATGGAAACGCTTCCATCAATGGTTTTATATTCTATGGTTAGCTGCCGTTTTTCGGCGATACTTTCCAAAACTATCGGAAGGACATCTTTGATATGGTCTTCCGTTTCGGGATAATAATTAAAGATATCAATTTGTTTTTCAATATTCTGAATAAGGTTTTTATCTGAATATTTCAACACTGAACGCACTTTTTCCATCGCCGTTCTGTAATGGCTTCCCAAACTCTGATGGGAAAATTTCTGCATCAGCTTTTCAGCGGTGATGAAACTCAGCACTTCTTCTTTGGTAAACATAACCGGCGGAAGTTTGTATCCTTCCATTAAAGAATAACCGCTTCCTGCTTCACCGATGATGGGAATTCCGGCATTCTCCAATGTTTTGATATCACGATAGATCGTTCTTACACTTACATCGAATTTTACGGCCAGATCCTGCGCTCTCACAATCGGCTTTGACTGTAACTGAGTGAGAATAGCAGTGACGCGGTCGAGTTTTTTAAGGTAATGATCGTTCATGAGTGAGAAGTTAACAAAAATACTTTTTACTTTTTTATTTCTAATTATCTTTAAAACTATTAACCAGCCTATCCAGATTCAGGCTTCTTGCAGCAGCATCAAATATTTCACGGTATGTTCCGTTGATTTGCACCAATTCGTCGTGGGTTCCGCTTTCCACTACCTTTCCTTTTTTCATAACATATATTTTATCCGAATCTAAAATCTGTGATAAAGAATGCGAAATGATAATTACCGTTCTGCCTTCTTTTATAGCATCCAAAGAATTTTTAATCTGTTCTGTTGCAATGGCATCCAGACTTGCGGTCGGCTCATCAAGGAAAATAATCGGCGGATTTTTTAAGAATAATCTGGCAATAGCAATTCTCTGCTGCTGTCCTCCGGAAAGCTGGGTAGCATCATGTTTATAACCATTGGGTAAATCCAGAATCTGCTCATGAAGGTATGCTTTTTTTGCAGCTTCTTCTATTTCCTGAAATGTTGCATTCATATTTCCATACCGGATATTGTCTTCAATGCTTCCCTGGAAAATATGATTTTTCTGCAATACCAATCCAAGGTCATTTCTTAGAAAAGTATTATCAAAATTATTTAAATCAACTCCATCCAAAACAATTTCTCCTGAATCGGGAAGGTAAAATTTGCATAAAAGATTGATAATGGTAGATTTTCCGGCTCCGCTTAATCCAACCAAAGCTGTTGTTTTTCCGTTTTCTATTTTCATCGAAACATCATGTAATGCCTGAGTTCCGTTAGGATACGTAAAATTGATATTTTTCAGTTCAAAATTTCCTGTAATATCCTTTTCCACAAAGTTTCCGTTCGGTTCTTTCTCGTCATCTGCATTCAATATATCGAAATACCCTTCGGCATAAATCATAGCATCGTTCATATCATCATAAATCCGGTGAAGCTGGCGAATCGGTGCCGAAACATTATTAAAAAGCATAATATGAAGCATAATAGCTCCGATGGTCATCTGCTGATCGAGTACAAGATAAACGGTTAAAAGAATAATCAAAACAACACCGAACTGTTCGATAAATGTTTTTAATCCATCATAAATAAAATTCGTTCTCCTTGTAAACATCTGGCTTTCCATCAGCTGCATCTGAAGATCGTATTGCTTTTTCCCTTCAAATTTTTCACGGACAAAACTTTTGATTACCATAATGGAATTGATGAGATTTAATAATCCTGATGTTTTCTGCTCACGCTGGTTTCTCAATGTTCTTCGTACGCCGCTCAGCTTTTTTGCCTGTAAGGAACTGACATAAAAATATATCGGGACAATAACCGTGGAAACAATCCCGACATACATATTTTGAAGGTACATGATGAGTAAAGCAATGATAGCATTTGAAAACAATGGCAGCATATCAATGAAAAAATTCTGAACGAGCCTGGTTAAACTTTCGATTCCTCTGTCGATCCTGATCTGAAGCTTTCCCGATTCGTGGTTTTCATCATTAAAATATGCAACACGATAAAGAAGAATTTTGTCAATTGCCGATTGCGCCAATACCGAACTTACATTAATCCTGATTTTTTCACCATAAAATTTCTGTCCGAAATTGATAAAAATATTCAGCAATTCTTTTCCTAATAAAATAACAGATATCACGATCAAAACATGAATACCTTCCGACATCGGATGCGGAAGCCGGGTAAGCTTTGTGACTTCATCCACGGTATATTTCAGAACCAAAGGGTTTACCTGGGCAGCAAGTGCTCCTAAAAATGTAAGAAATAAAGTTCCGTAAATCATCAGCCGATATGGTTTAATGAATGGAACCAGCTGCTTATAAATCCCGAATAAGGTTACCGTTCTGTTGAATGGTTTTGCCATACAAATTCTTTTAATTGAAAAACGTACCGCTTTACAAAGAAAAAGGTACGTTTTATTCTATTTTTCAGCAAATATCTGCTTTAATTAATTTTCAAAGACATAAGTGGTAAGATAATGCAGTTCCTGTCTGCTTGCAGCTTTAGATTCTGCTTCCGCCTGTTCCAATGAGTATTGGGAATTGATCTCTTTTTTCTGAAATACAAAAGCATTATTGGCCGTTTTATCAACCACATCATTGAAAATATGCTGAATTTCCGAATTTCCCAGTGAGGCAAAACTGATATCTTCAAAACCGTACATTAATCTCAGATCATCGAATTGTGCAAAATTCTGGTTCACAAATTCCTGCAGCTGTGCTTTAGAATCGAAATTTCCGGCCCAAATGTTATAGGCATAGCTTTTCTTTTTAGGCTTATCCAAAATACTCTGATACACGAAGTTTTCCCCCAAATACGCCTCTCTTACCTGCGGATCGTTGGCCAGCTCTTCCGGAAGGCCTTCCTTCAGGATCCTTCCTTCAAACATGATGTAGGTTTTATTGGTAATAGCCAGCGTTTGTTGTACGTTATGGTCGGTGATAAGAATTCCGATGTTTTTATCTACCAAACTTCTTACGATCTTCTGAATATCTTCAACCGCAATCGGGTCTACTCCGGCAAAAGGTTCATCCAAAAGGATAAAGCTTGGATCCGTAGCAAGGCAACGTGCGATTTCTGTTCTACGGCGTTCTCCTCCGGACAAAAGATCTCCTCTGTTTTTTCGGACATGCTGTAATGAGAATTCTTCAATCAGCTCGTCACATTTAATCTGCTGTTCCCGTTTGGAAAGTTTTGTCAGCTGCAAAACGCCCATGATATTTTCCTCCACGGAAAGCTTACGGAAAACAGAAGCTTCCTGCGCAAGATATCCGATACCTTTTTGTGCCCTGCGGTACATGGCATCAGTGGTGATTTCCTGCTTATCCAGGAAAATTTTTCCTGAAGTGGGCTTAACCAATCCTACAATCATGTAAAAAGAAGTGGTTTTTCCGGCTCCGTTCGGACCGAGCAACCCAACAATTTCTCCCTGCTGAACCTGTACGGATACACCTTTTACAACTTTTTTCGGACCGTATTCTTTGATTAAGTTTTCTCCTCGTAAAATCATGAAGCAAATATATAAAATGTAACTGTTTACTTTACAAAAACAATAAAAAAAACACCCCGAAATGAGGTGTCTTTTTATCTGATGAGATTATCTGTTTAAAATCATTGCTGCTTCTTTCGCAAAATAGGTGAAGATCATATCTGCTCCGGCTCTTTTAAAGCAGGTAAGGCTTTCGATAATGGTCTTATCGTTGTCCAGCCAGCCGTTTTGCGCCGCTGCTTTTACCATGGCGTATTCTCCGCTTACATTGTAAACTGCAATTGGAAGATCGATCGCTTCACGAACTTTAGAAACAATATCCAGGTATGGAAGCCCTGGTTTAATCATGATAATATCCGCTCCTTCTTCAATATCTTTGAAAACTTCGTTCAATGCTTCGCGCGAATTGTGAAAATCCATCTGATAGGTTTTTTTATCTTTCGGAATTTCCATAGTATCTTTCGGGGCACTGTCCAGAGCACTTCTAAAAGGTCCGTAAAAAGAGCTGGCATATTTTGCGGCATAACTTAGAATCCCCACATCGGTAAATCCGCTTTCTTCCAATGCTTCGCGGATTACCTGAACTCTTCCGTCCATCATATCGCTCGGTGCTACAATATCTGCTCCGGCTTCTGCGTGTGAGACAGACATTCTTGCCAACGCATCATTGGTTGCATCATTAACGATTTTGCCATTTTCAATAATCCCGTCATGACCGTAAATGGAATAAGGATCGAGTGCTACATCGGGCATCACCACCATTTCCGGAACAGCATCTTTTATCGCTCTGATCGTGTTCTGCATTAATCCGTTTTTGTTCCAGGCTTCTTTTCCGGTATTGTCCTTAAGATCATCTGAAACTTTCATATACAAGTTGACCGCTTTTACTCCTAAAGCAAATAACTCCTTACATTCTTTTACTGTCAGATCAATGCTTCTCCTGAAAATTCCGGGCATCGATGCAATCGGTTCTTCTTTATTTTCGCCCTCCATAACGAAGACCGGCATTACAAAATCACTTGTAGTAAGGATGGATTC
Organism: Chryseobacterium salviniae; assembly: GCF_035819015.1. Lineage (NCBI taxonomy): Bacteria > Pseudomonadati > Bacteroidota > Flavobacteriia > Flavobacteriales > Weeksellaceae > Chryseobacterium > Chryseobacterium salviniae. The sequence goes on from NZ_JAYLAA010000059.1 coordinate 5,889, forward strand.
TCTTACCAGACTTCTGACAGATTCATTTACTCTCAGCCTTCTATTTCTTGAATGTATCATTTGGAATACTTTTTGAATGAAATTTAATGCAAATTTACTACAACTTAAACAAAAAAGTATTGCAGGAGATTGTAGAATTGCTTAATTTTGTTTTAATATATTTATAGAAATTGTAATTTGATGAAAAAACTTTTACTTTTATTTATCTTTTTAGCTGCTTTTGTTGGATTTTCCAACAATGCAAAAGCTCAGATAAAGGAGCCTTCAGCATTTTCCCAGAAAGCTGATGACGGTGTTCTTGTAGCCTACCCCAATCCTGCAAAGGACTTTTTGATTGTAAAGGCCAAGGACTCTAATCTTAAAATTAGAAGTGTAACTTTTTATTCCATCTTAGGAAATCAGGTTGCCAATTATGCTGTAAATATGAATTCGGGAGAAATTAATATTGAAAAATTAAAACCCGGAAAATATCTGATCCGCTATATATTGAGTGACAACACGATAAAGGTTACACAAATCGTAAAACAATAATTAAATCCTGATAATCATCAGGATTTTTTCTTTTAGATTAATCTGTTTTCAATAATTCCGTAACTTTCGGAACTTTTCCTACTAATCAGTAAAAACAATTTAATGCTAAAAGCTGAACATATCAGAAAGACTTACAATGCAGGCAAAAAAATAGCATTGGACGACTTCAGCATTCATGTTCCGAGAGGAAGCGTGTATGGTCTTTTGGGCCCGAACGGAGCCGGCAAAACTTCATTCATCCGTATTATTAATCAAATTACTCAAGCAGATTCGGGAGATATTATGATCAACGGACAGAAACTCAATCCGGATCATATCAAGGATATTGGCTATATGCCTGAAGAAAGAGGGCTTTACAAAAATATGACCGTGGGCGACCAGCTTCTTTATTTCGGTGAGCTTAAAGGAATGACTAAAAATGATGCTTTGAATGAAGCCAAAAAATGGTTCGATAAGCTGCATATCGATCAATGGTGGAAAAAGAAACTTTCTGAGCTTTCAAAAGGAATGGCGCAAAAGATCCAGTTTGTAGTTACAGTCCTTCATAAACCCAATCTTCTGATCCTGGACGAGCCTTTCTCCGGTTTCGATCCTGTAAATGCGAATCTTATTAAAGATCAGATCATTGAACTGAAAAATAACGGCACCACCATAATTCTTTCAACGCACCGTATGGAAAGCGTTGAAGAAATGTGTGATTATGTGGCGCTTATTAATAATTCTAAAAAGATTATTGACGGAAGGGTATTCGATGTAAGGGAAAAATTCAAGAAAAATATTTTCGGAATTACACTTTCGGAAGTACAGGATATTCAGCTTGAACATTTTAAAAGAAAATATCAGATATTCAATATCATTAATGAAAATAATCTCATTTCCTTTGATCTAAAGAATGAAACGAATCAGAATAATATTCTCATTGATCTGGTTAATGTAGGAAAAGTACGTTCGTTTGAAGAAAAAATACCAAGTATGAATGAAGTTTTTATTAATGCAGTAAGCAGCACTATTTAATTATGAATAATATTTTTTTAATTACAAAAAGAGAGTTTCTGACTCAGGTTAAGAAAAAATCTTTCATTATATTAACTATTCTGGCTCCTATTCTTCTTGTTGCTTTCGGGGCGGTTATCGGCCTAATGTTTAAGGCTAATGAATCTCACAGCGTTATTGAAGTGGTGGATAAAAGCGGATTATTTACCAATCAGCTGAAATCTTCCGAACAATTGAAATATATTTTTGTTTCTGCTGCGGATGAAAAATCGAAAATCAATAATCTTAAAGGTAATGAATCCTTAGACGGAATTTTAGTTTTGCCGGAACTTAAAAATAAGAATTTTGATGATCTTCAAAAAAATACAAGGCTTGTTATCAATAATAAGATAGGCTTTGACACAAAACAAAAAATCATCTCCGATATTAATGAGGTTATCAGGAAGGAAAAAATAAAACAACTGGGCATTGCAGAAACACAGCTTATTAATCTTGATAAAAGCTTTACCCTGAAAACAATTAATGTTTCTGAGAATAATAAGGAAGATTCCGATCTCGCATTTGGAGTAAAAAGCGGATTGAGCATTCTTCTGATGTATGTTACTTTTATGTTTATCATCATCTATGGTGTTCGGGTGATGCGCAGTGTGCTGGAAGAAAAAAACAACCGTGTCGTGGAAATTATCATTTCTTCGGTAAAGCCATTTGAGCTGATGATGGGAAAAATTTTAGGGGTTACGCTGGTTGCCTTAACGCAGTTTGTAGTTTGGATCACCATGTCTGTAATCGGTGCTCTGGTTTTAAATACCGGATTTTCTTCCATTCAGAAAAATATTCCGGGGACAAATGAAGAACTTACAGATAAGCTTGATGTTGCGCAAATTGCCACTCAGGTTTCCCACAGTTTGCTGGAGCTTAATTTTCCGCTGATTATCTTTGTTTTTATCGTTTTTTTCCTGTTGGGATATATCTTTTACAGCTCTATCTACGCAGCTATTGGATCGGCGGTGGATAATGAAACGGAAACACAGCAGTTTACGCTTTTTGCTATTCTTCCTTTAATGTTGGGAATGTATGGTAGTTTTTCGCTGATGAATAATCCCGATGGCCCACTTGGATTCTGGCTTTCGATTATTCCTTTCACATCCCCTGTTGCAATGATTGCAAGAATACCTTTTGGGGTTCCGGCATGGCAGATTGCGCTATCAATCGCTTTACTTTTGGGAACAACTATTTTTATGATTTTCCTGGCAGGAAAGATCTACAGGGTTGGAATCCTGATGTATGGGAATAAAGCTACACTAAAAGAACTCTGGAGGTGGATTAAAGGATGAATTATTATTACGAATGTTAAATAAAATTCCCGAAGCAAGCTTCGGGAATTTTTATGTTTTGAAATCTGAAATTTCTTATCTGAAAATGTAGTTTACACTTACACTGAGAACCTGTTCAGATTTACTTTTATCGGTTCCGTTCGGCTCTTTATCAAGTCCCGGATAGGTATTGGAAAGCCCAAAATCATATCTTGCCGCTATCTCCAGCTGTCTTTTGTAGCTGTAACCAAAACCAAAGCCGATTCCAAAGTTAAAGCTGTTTGCTTTTCCGTTGACATTCGGCAGGGATGCTACTGTAACATCCGGATCGTAATAAGGCCTTGATACCGGTGCATCTTTTACACGCTGATTAATCAAGAAATTAAATCGCGGTCCTATCAATCCGAAGAATTCTGATTCCGCTTCAGAAAAATAGGCTTTAAAGCTGATTGGTACGCTCAGATAATCATTGGCATAAACAGCATCATAACCATCCTTACCTTTAGCATCTTTATCTTTTCCTGTTTCTCCGGCCCCGAAATATTGGATTTCAGGCTGAAAGAAGAATTGATTCGTGCTGCCTACAGGAATTAAAGCCAAAGCTCCCGCCTGTACGGTAAACCTTCTTCCAGAGGGATTGTGAGCATTCTTTACTGCCGAAAGGTTGGCTCCGGCAGAGACTCCGAATCTTGTACTGCTGAAGTCGATTTGTGCAAAAAACATCCCCGACAATAGCAAGGCGGAGGGTAATAAAAATTTTTTCATTGTGTATATATTTAAAATTATGCTAAAACCTTAGCCACGGTAACACCAATATCAGCAGGGGAATCTACTACATTGATACCGTTTTCTCTCATGATTTCCATCTTTGCCTGAGCGGTATCTTCAGCACCACCAACGATAGCACCTGCGTGGCCCATTGTTCTTCCTTTAGGAGCAGTTTGTCCGGCAATGAAACCTACTACAGGTTTTGTAGAACCGCTGGCTTTGTACCATCTTGCAGCTTCTGCTTCAAGACCACCACCGATTTCTCCGATCATTACAACCGCTTCCGTTTCAGGGTCATTGATGAATAATTCCAAAGCTTCTCTGGTAGTTGTCCCGATAATTGGGTCTCCACCAATACCAATTGCTGTAGAAATACCGAAACCGGCTCTTACAACCTGATCTGCAGCTTCATACGTGAGGGTACCTGATTTTGAAACGATACCTACTTTACCTTTTTTGAAAACGAAACCTGGCATAATACCAATTTTAGCTTCTTCAGATGTAATGATTCCCGGGCAGTTCGGACCGATTAATCTGCAGTCTCTGTCGGCAATGTAAGATTTTACTTTCACCATATCTGCTACAGGAATACCTTCGGTAATACATACAATAACTTTGATTCCTGCTTCCGCAGCTTCCATGATGGCATCAGCTGCAAATGCAGGCGGTACGAAAATGATACTCACGTTTGCTCCGGCTTTTGCCACCGCATCAGCTACTGTATTGAATACCGGCTTTCCAAGGTGCTCGCTTCCTCCTTTTCCCGGAGTAACACCACCTACCACGTTGGTTCCGTATTCGATCATCTGGCTTGCGTGGAAAGTACCTTCATTTCCCGTAAATCCTTGTACAATTACTTTAGAATCTTTGTTTACTAAAATTGACATTTTATTATTTATTTAATTTATTTATTAATTTTTAAATGCACACAAATTTAATTAAATTTCTTTGATTAAAGATAAATCTAAACAATTTGTTTATTTGAGATTTCTCAGCTTAACCTCTTTTTTCAGATAGGTTCTGAAGTCTTCTGCAATGGAGCCGAAATAGGTTCCTTTAGATAAATCCCTGTTTACACCTGCTTTGGCGAGTAACACAGTACCTTTTTCTATTCTGAGGCCCGATGCAATTCCCACCTGTCCCCAAATAGTAACTTCATCTTCAATGATACAGCAGCCGGCAATTCCCGTTTGGGACGCAATAAGGCATTTTTTTCCGATTACGGTATCATGCCCGATCTGGATCTGGTTGTCTAACACTGATCCTTCTCCGATAACCGTAGAATCCGTTACTCCTCTGTCAATGGTACATCCGTTTCCGATTTCAACGTTGTTTTTAATGATGACATTGCCAACAGAGATCAGGCGGTCAAAATTTCCGTCCAGTTTTCTGTAGTAGAAAGCATCACCTCCGAGAACCGTATTGGATTGAATGATAACATTATCACCGATCACCGTTCGGTCACCGATTACAACATTCGGGAAGATAAGGGTGTTTTTTCCGATCTTAACATTGTTTCCAATTACTGCTGAACGATGAATATGAGTTCCGTCTCCGATTTCCACATCATGGAGCTCTTCTGTGAAGTTGTAAATTCTCGTGAAGTGGGTATTGATTTTATTGAAATCCCTGAAAGGATCATCGGAAACCAAAAGGGCTTTTCCTTCCGGGCATTCCACTTCTTTATCAATAAGGATAATTGTGGCTGCGGAATTGAGGGCTTTATCGTAATATTTAGGGTGGTTTACAAAAACAATATCTCCTGGTCTTACCCTATGAATCTCATTGGTTCCGAGTACTTCAAAATCTTCGGGACCAATATATTTAGCTCCGATAATTTCGGCAATTGTTTTAAGTTTTTGTGGCTGATGAAACGTCATATTTTTAATGATGTTTAGTTATCAAACATGTCAAGATTAACCTTCATGTTTTTCTTAAATATTTAAAACTAATCGGACTTCATCCGATTCTTGTATAAATTGTCCCTATGAACTCTTTGAAACTTTTATAAATAAAAATTCGGAGTGCAATTGCAGACCGAATTTCTGTAGATTGTATTAAATTATTCTTTAACTCTTTCTAAGTAAGAACCATCTTCCGTGCTTACTTTGATTTTGTCTCCCGGTTCGATAAATAAAGGAACCATTACCCTTGCTCCTGTTTCAACGATAGCGTTTTTAAGAGCGTTGGTGGCTGTATTCCCTTTTACTCCCGGATCGGCTTCCACGACTTCCAGATAGACAGATTGCGGTAATTCTGCGGAAAGAGGTGTTTCATCTGCTTCTTTCAGGATAATTGTCACTTCTTCACCAGCTTTCATAAGGTTTGAGTTTTCGATCATCTCCTTGTTGAGGTACAGCTGAGAGAAGTCGTCATTATTCATGAAGTGGAATCCGTTCTCATCATCGTATAGATACTGGTATTTTCTGGTGATTACTTTTACTTCGTCGATTTTATGACCTGCAGAGAAGGTGTTGTCGATTACTTTTCCGTTGGTTACTGATTTTAGTTTTGTTCTAACGAAAGCAGGGCCTTTTCCCGGTTTTACGTGAAGAAATTCGATAACTTTATAAATATCGTTGCTGTACTCAATGCAAAGTCCTTTTCTGATATCGTTGCTTGTTGCCATTAATTTTTGTATATAATTATTTTCTTTTGTTAAATTGTATTCCCTCTCCCTGCGGCATCATTCTGTTGAATGTATTGTTATTGAACGTATTTACATTATTCTGAAGTCGGTTCACATTCATCTGAATTTCGGAGTTATAGGGGTTGGCCGTTCCAAAAACAGAGTTTGAATTATCCTTTTTCAGGATAGATTTAAAATTACTTTTGGCAAGGCTGTCTTTAGACTTCTCGGGAAGTTTTCTTTCCATGATGGAAGCCTTCGTTGTTTTCTGAGTTTTTAATCCTTCCGTCTGCTGACCGAATACAGTAGTTGCTGAAAGCATCATAAAAAAGATTAAAATTTTCATATCTGATTTTTGTTGAATTATTCTCTTCCGGTTCCGTAGCCTTTAACGATTCCTCTCGGAGAGTTCTGAATGAATTGAAGGATTTCGTCTCTTTCAGCGGTAGGAAGCATTTCTTTCTCGATATGGGAAATTGCCTGTGAAACATTCATTTTCATCTGGAAAATGGCTCTGTAAATTTTCTGGATTTCAAATATTTTTTCGTTGGTAAATCCTCTTCTTCTTAGTCCTACGGAGTTGATTCCTGCATATGACATTGGCTCTCTTGCCACTTTTACATAAGGCGGGATATCTTTTCTTACCAGCGTTCCACCGGAAATCATTACATGCTTGCCGATTTTACCGAACTGATGAACTGCGGATAAACCTCCCATTACGGTATAATCACCAATTTCTACATGTCCTGCAATACCGCAACCGTTTACAATGATAACGTGGTCACCAATCACACAATCATGAGCAATATGCGATGTTGCCATGATAAGGCAGTTTTTACCTATTTTGGTAAATCCCAGTGCTTTTGTTCCTCTGTTTACGGTAACACATTCTCTGATGGTAGTTTCGTCGCCAATAATCACCTGGGTATCTTCCCCATCAAATTTCAGATCCTGAGGAATAGCGGATATTACCGTTCCCGGAAAAATTCTGCAGTTTTTACCAATTCTTGCTCCATCCATGATGGTAACATTGGGACCGATCCAGGTTCCTTCTCCTATTTCTACGTCTCCTGCAATGGTAGTGAAAGGTTCTACGATTACATTTTTGCTGATTTTCGCACGCTTATCTACGGCTGCTAATTGATGAATCATTTAATCAACTTTATTTTTTGCAACTTGAGCCATTAATTCTGCTTCTACAGCAATGGTATCTCCAACATATCCGTAGCCCTGCATGTGGACAATTCCTCTTCTGATCGGCTCGATCAATTCAATCTTGAAAATAATAGTATCCCCCGGCACTACTTTTCTTTTGAATTTTACTTTATCAATTTTTATGAAATAGGTAGAGTAATTTTCAGGATCCGGAACACTAGCCAATACCAGGATACCACCTGTCTGCGCCAATGCTTCCACCTGTAAAACGCCCGGCATTACAGGTTCTTTCGGAAAATGTCCTACGAAGAACGGTTCGTTCATGGTTACATTTTTCAATCCTACTACATGAGAGTCTGAAAGCTCAAGAATTTTGTCAATTAACAAAAACGGGGGTCTGTGCGGCATAAGCCTCATGATTCCGTTGATATCAAAAACAGGTTCTTTGGTAAGGTCAAAATCGGGAACGTTCTTTTTTTTCTGCAGTTTCCACTGTCGGTTAAGTTTTTTGGCAAACTGGGTATTTACATAATGGCCCGGCTTGTTGGCAATCACTTTTCCTTTTATTTTTACTCCTGCTAAAGCGAGGTCACCGATCACGTCGAGTAACTTGTGTCTTGCCGCTTCGTTAGGATAATTTAAATTCAAATTATCAAGAATTCCGTTTGATCTAATGGATACATTGTCTTTTCCGAAAGCTTTTTTCAGCTTTTCCGTAGTTTCGGGAGTAAGATCTTTGTCTACGTATACAATGGCGTTAGAAATATCCCCCCCTTTAATAAGGCCGTGATCTAACAGCATTTCGAGTTCATGTAAGAAGCTGAAAGTTCTTGCAGAGGAAATCTCATCTTTAAATTCTGAAATATTTTTAAGCGTGGCATTTTGGGTTCCTAAAACTTTAGTTCCGAAATCTACCATTGTTGTAACTTCGTATGTATCTGAAGGGATAATTGTGATTTCAGACCCAGTAGCCGGGTCATTATAGGTAAGTACTTCTTTCACAACCAGATATTCTCTGGCAACATTTTGTTCTATAACACCTACGCTTTCAATAGCTTCAACGAAATATTTTGAAGATCCGTCTAAGATTGGAGGTTCGGAAGCATCCATTTCCAGAATCGCATTGTCTATATCACAACCTACTAAAGCAGCTAAAAGATGTTCACAGGTTGTAATTTTTACGCCTAATTTTTCTAATGTTGTCCCTCTTTCTGTGGCTACTACATAGTTTACATCTGCTTCTACCTGGGGATGCCCTTCCAGGTCTGTTCTTACAAAAACGAAACCTGTATTTTCTTTGGCCGGTTTCATGGTAAGTTTTACTTCTTTACCAGTATGAAGTCCGATCCCGGAAAGTGTTACTTCCTGCTGAAGCGTTTTTTGCATATCACTCATTAGTTTAATCTTTTGAGTTATTCTCAAGATTTTTTATTCTATTAACGATTTCAGTAAAGTTTCTGAAATGAATGTAATTTCTCAGATAATCATTATAATTGATTGCCGGTGAGCCATACAATGTTTCTCTATCATTTACGCTGGAGTTTACACCGCTTTGAGCCTGAATTTTCACCTGATTTCCTATTTTTATATGGCCTACGATACCTACCTGGCCGCCAATTTGGTTCCAGTCTCCGATGGTAGTAGATCCTGCGATACCTGCCTGTGCCGCAATTACATTGTTTTCACCTATTTTTACGTTATGTGCAATCTGAATCAGGTTATCGATTTTTGTTCCTTTACCAATTACGGTTGAGCCTATAGTTGCACGGTCGATGCTGCAGTTTGAGCCGATTTCTACATCATCTTCAATAATAACATTTCCCAGCTGCGGAATTTTTTTGAAGCCTTCCGGTGTGGGCTGGAAACCGAATCCGTCTCCGCCGATTACCGTATTAGAATGAATCACACAGTTGTCTCCAATAATGCAATAATCATAAATTCTGGCACCGCTGTCTATTTTACAGTTTTTACCGATCTTCACTCCTTTACCTATGTATACCTGTGGATAAATCTGGGATCCTTCCCCAATTTTCGCTTTTTCTGAAACATACGTAAAGGCACCAATATAAGCTTTTTCACCGATCATGGCCGTTTCATGTATTGAAGAGCCATTTTCAATGCCTTCTTTTTTCCCCTGCATTTCCTGATAAAGGTTCATGAGTATCTGGAAAGAAAGATAGGCATCTTTCACCGATATAATGGTAGGAGTATAAGAATTTTTGGTAATAAGACTTTCTGAAACAATAATCACCGAGCATTTTGTGCTGTCTAAATAATGCGTAAATCTATCTTGTGCTATAAAAGAAAGATGCCCTGTTTCCCCACTTTCAATAGGTGAAACACCAGTAATAAGTGCACTCTCGTCACCTATTATTTTTCCGTCAATAAAACTTGCAATTTGCGAAGCTGTAAATTCCATATTCTGCAAAGATAAGAAATTCTGTAATTCGCAAACATTTTTTGGTTTTCGGAAAGTAAAATTTTAATACTATTTAAGAAAATATGCTTTAAATATCGCGTGGATAGGTGAGGATATAACGTTTGTTGTTGTTAGTCATGAGCCCTGATAAAAGCTGGTCTTCTGATTCCTCAAGCCTTATCTTTTCACCACTTTTCTTCAGGAGATAAATCGGCTGTTTTTCAGTATCATATGGAAGTAGTTTTCTTTTAATTTCATGGACGAGTTTATCACCATTATCAATTCCGAAAAAATTATTGGTTTTTTTTATTTTTTCGTTAATGAATTTCTGTTCAAAAGGGTGTGATGAGATAATTGTTCTGGGAAGGTTCCTCTGGATTACACATTTACACCAGTATGACAGTATATGATCTTCGGCATTTTGCCATAATTTCATTGCCTGAATCACATCATTGTCGTCCAGTTGGGTAAACCTCATGATATCTTCATCAGTAGCTGCACTTTTTTCCCTGTAGAGAAAATATTTGAGATTATCACCGGCCGGAAGCTCAATCCCCTTGGAAACAATATATTTGGCGCGCTCCAGGATTTTTACCAGTAAAAATTCAGCAAGTGCAGACGTTTTATGGTAATACACCTGCCAATACATGAACATTCTGGCCGTTAGAAAATTTTCTATAGAATATACTCCTTTTGCATCTATTACCAGCTCTCCTTCTTCACAGACATTCATCATGGAAATGATACGCTGTGTATTGATGCTTCCTTCGGAAACTCCCGTAAAAAAGCTGTCGCGCTTCAGATAATCCAGCCGGTCGACATCAAGCTGCGAAGAAATCAGCTGATTGAAAAACTTCCGATGATATCTTCCCTGAAACATTTCAATGGCACAGGAAAGTTCGCCTTTAAATTCATCATTCAGGCGATTCATCAGCAACAGGGAAAGCGTTTCGTGATGCCAGTCGTCCATCAGCATGCTTTCCAGTGCATGAGAAAACGGACCATGGCCGATGTCGTGCATTAAAATTGCCAGCATGGCACCTTTTTCTTCATTTTCCGATATTTTCACCCCTTTTTGCTTTAATGTTTCCAAGGCGGTGAACATGAGATGCATTGCTCCAAGTGCATGATGAAATCTTGTATGGGTTGCTCCGGGGAAAATGAGATTGAGAAGACCGGTTTGCCCGATTCTTCTTAACCGCTGAAAATAAGGATGCTCAATAATATCAAATAGGATTTCGTGTGGGATTCTAATAAAACCGTGAACCGGATCGTTGATGATTTTGAGTTTATTTTGCATGGAAAATGTCTGAATTTAGAAACAAATTTAGGGATTTTAAAATTGGGCTTTGTTTAAAATTGCATTAAAAAACCGCACCGAAATTTTGGAAGAATTATTATCGGGAATTATTGCAGTTTTCATTAACTTATATTTAACTTTACACATGTTCATTTTGGCAGATTTTAATGATAGTTGGTCGGCAATTTGATACAATAACCATGTAAAAAAATAAATTTTATGTCGGAAAAGATATTATGGATAGATGATGAAATTGATCTCCTTAAACCTCACATTGTATTCCTTGAAAAAAAGGGCTACCAGATAACTCCCGTGAACAATGTAAACGAGGCACTGGAGCTTATGGATTCTGAAAAATTCGCATTAACACTTATTGATGAAAATATGCCCGGAATATCGGGACTTGAAGCGATCCCTATGATCAAGGATAAGGATAATTCTTTAAAAATAGTGATGGTAACCAAAAGTGAAGAAGAGCATATTATGGAGGAGGCCATCGGATCGCAAATTGCAGATTATATTCTGAAACCTGTAAATCCCAACCAGATTCTGCTTTCTTTAAAGAAAAACCTTCAGCAGGATAACCTTGTTGAGCAGAAAACCATCCTTCAATATCAGCAGGAATTCAGGAACCTTTCCATGGAACTTTCTTACCTCAGAACGTATCAGGATTGGGCAGAATATTACAAGAAAATCCTGAATTGGGAAATTAAGTTTGATAAAGTAACAGATAATGAGTTTGCCGATCTTCTACAGTCGCAGAAGGAAGAGGCTAATATCCAGTTTGCGAAGTTTATTGAAAATAATTATGAAGACTGGCTTCACGATTCGGAAAAACCTATCATGAGCCATACTCTTTTTAAAGAAAAGATAAAACCTGAAGTTGAAAAGGAAAAGGTTTTGTTATTAATGGTTGACAATCTCCGTTATGATCAGTGGAAGGTAATTGAGCCGTTGTTTACAAAATATTATAATAAGATTTCCGAAGATTATTATTACAGTATTCTTCCTACAGCAACGCAGTATGCAAGAAATTCTTTTTTTGCAGGATTAATGCCTTCTGAAATTGAAAAACGCTTTCCTGATAAATGGTTTAATGATAATGAGGAAGGAAATAAAAATGAGTTTGAGCGTGATTTTCTTGAGGACCAGATGAAAAGAATTGGCCTGAGTTCTAAATCCATGAAATATCTTAAAGTGTTGAATGCTGATTTTGAGCGAAAGATTTACGATGATTTTAACCAGCACAAAAATAATGATCTTTTAGTAATCGTATATAATTTTATTGATATTCTTTCTCATGCGAAGACAGACAATCATATTGTTGATCAATTAATTCGTGATGACAAGACTTTCAGATCATTAACTTTAAACTGGTTTGAGAATTCTTCATTAATGAAGATTATTAAGGTTGCTGCTGAAAACGGCTTTAAACTTGTGATCACTACAGACCATGGAACGGTTTATGTAAAAAAACCGAGTAAGGTAGTCGGCGACAGGGAAACTTCAACCAACATCCGTTACAAAACAGGAAAGAGCTTAACATATGATGACAGCGATGTCTGGGCTATCACCAATCCGGAAAAATTGTTTTTACCAAAAGGAAATTTAAGTTCGAAATATATATTTGCCAAGAATAACATTTTCCTGGCGTATCCTAAGAATTATAATCATTTTGTGAATTATTATAAGGAAACCTACCAGCATGGCGGAATTTCACTGGAAGAGTGTATTATTCCGATTAGTATTCTGGAACCTAAATAGCGGATGGCTTTTGGCAGTTTGCCAATGGCTTTTATTAATACCATGTTTCGGTCGGAAAAATCTTCGATTTTTCCGCCCGAAACTATTTTAAGACCTGATAAGCAATTTTCATTTTGTATTTTTGAAAAAATTAAAATTTTGAAATTAATTACTTATAACGTCAACGGAATCAGGGCAGCATTTACCAAAGATTTTTTAGGATGGCTGAAAACAGCAGATCCCGATATCATCTGCATTCAGGAAAGCAAGGCAGGAAACGATCAAATTGATATTGAAAGCCTTGAAAAACTCGGTTACCACAGCTATTGGCATTCCGCACTAAGAAAAGGCTACAGCGGTGTGGGAATAGCCTCTAAAATAAAACCTAACCATGTAGAATATGGCTGCGGTATTGAAGACTACGATAGTGAAGGGAGAGTGATCCGTGCGGATTTTGACGGGTTTTCTGCGATTTCGGTTTATGTTCCTTCTGCTTCGAATATTGAAAGGCTGGATTTCAAGATGCAGTTCTGCTATGATTTTTTAGACTATATCAAAAATTTAAAGAAAGAAATCCCCAACCTTATTATTTCAGGGGATTTTAATATCTGCCATGAAGCGATTGATATTCATAATCCGGCTGGATTAAAAAATGTTTCCGGCTTTTTACCGATGGAAAGAGAATGGATGACGAATTTCATTAATGAATGCGAACTGATTGACAGTTTCCGTTTTTTTAATAACGAACCCGATCATTATACGTGGTGGAGCTACCGGCAAAACTCCAGAGAACGGAATAAAGGCTGGAGACTGGATTATAATTTTACTTCCTATGCTTTAAAGGACAAACTTACAAGAGCGGTTATCTTAAAGGAGGCGGTACATTCTGATCACTGTCCGGCACTCGTGGAGATCGACTTATAATCAGCACATGATAGAAAACAAAAAAGCCAACTGCGAAAAAGTTGGCTTTTTTACTTTAAATCATAAAATTAATCGACAATTTCATATTCTACCGGAATTGTACCTTTATTGATATCTCCGATTTCATCGAACGCTGCTTTAGACATGTCTAAAGCTCTTGCAGAATGGTATGGCCCTCTATCATTAATCTTCACAATTACCTCTTTACCATTGTTCAGGTTGGTTACCTTAATGTTTGTTCCAAAAGGAAGCGTTCTGTTGGCTGCAGTGAACTTTGCATTATCAAAGATTTCTCCGCTGGCCGTTTTTCTACCGTTAAATTTATCGTGGTAGTACGATGCATAACTTGTTTTTTTCGCATCTATGGCATTCATTTTGAACGAATAAATACCAAAGGTTGAAATCATCATTATGATTACGAGAATTAATCTTTTCATCATTTTGAACTTTTATTGTTTGACGGGGCAAATGTATCAGGAATCTTTCAATGAGCCTACTTTAAACGTTAACAAAAGTTAAAAAAAAGTTAAAAAAAACATAATAAATTACACAACTATCTGATTTACAGAATTAAATCTACTAATGTTAAAAAATGTTAAAAATAAATGATAAAAGTTAATAATTTTAACTTAACGCTTAAAATTTGAAAGTCCTTAACATAATTATCTTATTACAAATCAATTAGTTAATGTATTTAAATTTTATCTATCAAGATGTCATATATTGATTTTTGGCTCAAGCAAATAGTAATGACCTCATATAAGAAACTTTCAATAATATTATAAATAGAGGGTCCTATTATAAATTGCCTAATTGGTAGATTTAAAGCAATTAATATAAAATGTAAAGTTTCTTTTCGTATTATAAAAGTTTGAATTATTCACTTAGTATAATTAAAAAAACCGATGAGACGTTTCTCATCGGTTTCATTTCGTGTTGATATCTTAATTTATTATTTAAAATATTCTAGTACATAATCATAAGTTCCGGCCGGATACACAACTGCTATGTTCGGAGAACCTGTAATAGCGTTTCCTGGAGTAGTAGCAACCGTGTAAGAATATAAACTTCTATCATATACTGAATTGGTTCCTGCTTTGAAAATTGTAATTCCATATAAAGCTGTCATTCCTGTAGGTGCCGGAATATTAACAGAAGTAGTGGATCCATCAGCTGTAAAAGATCCTCTTATAGCATATACCTGAGCATTGTTAATAGATGTGCTGGTAACTGTTTCTGTTGTTCCAATGTTTACTTTAGGAGACTGACCTAATGGTAGCCATTGTCCTGTTGTTAAATTCTGATTAGCAGCACCATTTGGATTGCTAAAATAATAGAATCCTGGGGTTACTGACGTTACAATACCATTACCTGATACGGTATTACCAGTTCCTGAGTTATAAACTACCATTCCGTCAAAGTAAGTAGGGAAAAGAATACCGTCAGCATTAGCTGTTTTGAATGTAAACTGGGTAAGGTCTGTACGTGGAAAAATTAATCCTTTACCATCATTAATAGTGGAATCATTATTTGTTGATGCATCCATAAATGCATTTTCATTGGGAATTGTATTTGCAATAGCTCCATTTGAAATAGCTTGAGCACTAATAAATGTATTAGCAGATATTGCCAAAAAAGCGAATATTATTTTTTTCATTTTTTTGCTGTTTAATTATTACTAAATGTTAATTATCTTCCAGAAAGAATTGTCCAAACATTTGTTCCTCCATTATCAGCAACAATAAAACAAAATCCAGATCCAGAAGCAAAAGTTGTAGGCACAGTATTAATAGGTCTTGTTTCACCAACTACGGCAGTAGTAGACCACCCCGCATTACCCGGTCCATTATTAGATATACACCTTGTGGAAAATAATGGAAGAGTACTTGCTGCTGGTAATAGTAACTGACTTTGACCTCCTAGAGCAGTAGTAACTACGGAATAATCATCAGAAGCCCATGTAATTGGTGCAACAGCAGAATGAATTCTTGTTTTCTGAATTTGAAAATTTGTGGTTGAATTGCCTACAGCCTTCCAAACAGAATTTGGAGCATCGTAGTAATAAAATCCTGTAGCAGTTACGTTAACTGCCTTTCCGGAAGCTGTACCATCAGCAATTGAAGAAACAAAAGCCAATGCTCCGTTTTGAGCAGCTAAGTACACAGCATCTTTTGCCTGTAACTGACCTCTCGTCAAACGAGGAACCAATAATGCGTCCGGTCTGGTTGCGTCCGTAGGCGTACCTACAACATCTAAAGTTGAAGCAGGAGTATTTGTGTTAATCCCTACTCTTCCTTGCTGAGCCTGAGTAATTGCAACAAATCCGACCAACATAGTCGTTGTTAATAAAATTTTTCTCATAAGTGTTTAAAGATTTAAATTATATTTTTAACCAAATCAAAATGTACAAATCAGGATCTATTCCCAACCTGCGCTATTCTTGTTTTAAACTAATATTCTCATATATAGTTTTGAATAAATTTTTATTCTGCTAAATTAATATTTTTAGAATAATTACAATAACAAAAGATGAAAAATGTTTTAATAATTTAATTCAAAAAATTATAAATACCTGATAATCATTTAATTAAATTATTAAAATTAATTATTTTCTATATTAATTTTTATTAATAAATCACAATTTGCATTTATTGGACTTATTAGACTTATTGAATAATTAATTCTCCGTAAAGATCAAATTCTTCGGCAGAAGTAATTTTTACATTTGCAAACTCTCCGATTGAAATATAAGTGTTTTCAGCAGACACCAAAACTGTATTGTCTACATCCGGAGAATCGTACTCTGTCCTGCCTATAAAATAGTTCCCTTCTTTACGGTCGAAAATACAACGGTATACTTTCCCGATCTTTTCCTGGTTCTTTTCCCACGAAATCTGCGATTGTATTTCCATAATTTCTTCTACCCTCGCTTCTTTAATTTCCTGTGGAATATCGTCTTCCAATAGGTAAGCCCCGGTATTTTCTTCGTGAGAATAAGTAAAGCATCCGAGCCTGTCGAATTTTTGTGCTCTTACCCAGTCTTTTAATTCCCGGAAAATTTCTTCCGTTTCTCCCGGATATCCTACGATAAGGGTTGTACGGATTGCCATATCCGGAACTTTCTCTCTGAATTTTGCCAGCAGCGCATCTGTCTTTTCTTGGGTAGTTCCTCTTTTCATGGATTTCAAAAGTTCCGAATTGATATGCTGAAGAGGGATATCGATATAGTTGCAGACTTTCGTTTCTTCTCTGATAA
Source organism: Chryseobacterium salviniae (assembly GCF_035819015.1). Taxonomy (NCBI): domain Bacteria; kingdom Pseudomonadati; phylum Bacteroidota; class Flavobacteriia; order Flavobacteriales; family Weeksellaceae; genus Chryseobacterium; species Chryseobacterium salviniae. The sequence continues at coordinate 22,920 of NZ_JAYLAA010000059.1, forward strand.
TATCAAGCACATCTTCCGGGAATCCGCTTGGGAAAGCATAATGCAGGCGAATCCATTCAATTCCTTCCACTTTTACCAATTCTTTGAGTAAGTCGCCAAGCGCACGTTTTTTATAAATATCTAATCCATAATAGGTAAGATCCTGGGCAATCAGAATCAATTCTTTTGTTCCTTTTTTAGCGAGCTTTTGAGCTTCTACCACAAGTTTTTCAATCGGTGTGGAAACGTGTCCACCTCGCATTAAAGGAATTGCACAGAACGAGCAGGGCCTGTCGCAGCCTTCGGAAATTTTAAGATAAGCGTAATGTTTCGGAGTGGTTGTTAAGCGTTCCCCTACAAGCTCATGCTTATAATCTGCACCTAAATGTTTAAGCAGAATCGGGAGATCTCTGGTTCCGAAATATTGATCTACATCTGGGATCTCTCTAATTAAATCCGGTTTATAGCGTTCTGAAAGGCATCCTGTAACAAATACTTTTTCTACCTCTCCTCTGTTTTTAGCCTCTACATAATCAAGAATGGTGTTGATGGATTCTTCTTTGGCATTGTCTATAAATCCGCAGGTATTGATTACCACAATATCTCCTTTGTCTTCATGAACAACTTCTTTTCCATTGGCTTTCAGCTGGCTCATCAAAACTTCAGAGTCATAAACATTCTTGGAGCATCCAAGCGTTACCACATTGATTTTCTTCTTCCCTACAGATTTTGTACGCATCTTTTTGATTTTGAGTTGGCAAAGATACAAAATATTGAAGAGTCCTGCAGAAAAAATAAAGACCACCCGAAAAGAATGGCCTGATATGGTATTAAGTTTTAGTTCTGATTAAAGAGAGGCAAAACCTGGTCTTTTTCAGATAAAACAGCATCTTCAGCGGGAACGATCCAGTCGATATTCAAAAGGGGATCATTATAAATAACTCCTGCTTCTGATTCTTTATTATAAAAATTGTCACATTTATATGCGAAAACAGCTGTCTCGCTCAATACAGAAAACCCGTGCCCGAATCCTCTTGGTACATAGAGCTGTATTTTATTTTCTGCCGTAAGCTCTATTCCGAACCATTTTCCAAAAGTGGGCGATTCCTTTCTCAAATCTACTGCTACATCCCAAACTCTGCCTTCCAAACAAGAAACCAATTTTGCCTGTGCGTGCTCTGCTTTCTGCAAATGAATCCCGCGGATGACTCCATAAGAAGATTTGGATATATTGTCCTGAACAAAGTGGCCGTTCATTCCGGTAAGTTCCTCAAATCTATTCTCATTATACTTTTCAAAAAAATACCCTCTTTCATCCTCAAAAATTGTTGGTTCAATTATATAACAGTCTTTCAGAGGTGTTTGTTTTATTTTCATATTATTTAATTACAGTTGGTTGTACTTTCTTTTTCAGCTTTAATTTAAGGAACAAATAGATACTCCCGAGCGGAACAAATATAACTAAAACAACAGCATAAACCGGCAGTTTTGAGTATATCAAAAATAGATTGACCGCTAATTGAGTGACCGCATAAATTGCACTGATAACCAGGTGAGACATTTTCTTTTCATTGGCAAGCAATTGATACAAATGCCTCCTGTGCGCTTCAAATATATTTTCTTTCAGCATCATTCTTTCTATAATCGTAAGAACAACCTCCATTCCGTATACTGAAAAAAGGAGTATATATTTATAATCCTGGGTCTTCATAATGAGTAGGGTAATTAATGCAATCAGCCAGAATCCTATTCCCATACTTCCTACGTCTCCGGCAAAGCATTTCGCCTTTTTCCTGAAATTATAGAAGAGAAACACCAAACATGCCAATATTGCATAAATAATAAAGTTCTCCTCCGTAAATGAAATGATATCATGATTGATATACAGAAGCGTTACTAATGTTATCAAAGTATAAGCGCCTGTAATACCATTAATCCCATCCATAAAATTGTAGGCATTGAGCGTACCTATAATCATGATGAAGAATATCGGCCATACCCAAATCGGCATTGTATCAAAAGTACCAGTAAAGTTCAGTAAAAGTGCAACCGATAAAAAATGGACTGAAATTCTTATTTTCCCGGATAATGTTTTTATGTCATCAATAAAACTGACAAGGCATATCGCCAATAAACCAAGTCCGAAAGACCAATACATCTCCAATGCTACTTTATAGTTGAATATGCAGAAGATGATAAAGGCGATAGGAAAAATGATTCCGCCTCCTCGGAGGGTAATTTGCGAGTGGGCACTGCGATGATTGGGTTTGTCGATAATATTATATTTATCCGCAATTTTAAAATAGAATATTTCAAAAGCGAAAAGTATTATAAAAACAATTGGTAGAATGTATAAACTATTCATTCAAGAAAATATTAATTATTAGAATATTTGACTGAAAAAAAAAGTTTATAAAACATTTCTCTTATATTATCAAACTTAGTAAAAGAAAATGCATTTAGTAAGCTAAATAGTATATTAATAAATTTTGTATGAATAATTAACTTTTCTTCAGTCTTAAATAAAGATAGTAATTTCTTTTGATCATGGTCGTTCTTATCTTTAACGATAGATAAAGAACTTCTTTCCATTTTTATTACATCTTTTACGTTATAAACTACTTCACTAATATGACAAAGTGAATAAATGCGTTGGTGCTTGGTTAGAAAAGGCACTTTCAATATCGGAAGAAACACTCGTTTTCCCAAATCTTTCATATTGTTTTCTGAATATACGGGAGCAAGCCTTAGAATATGCAACGATTTAGTAGATATTTTTTGCAGTATTTCTTCACATTTCAGTTTGCTTTTTCCATATTTTGTAACAGGAATTGGCTTATCATATATGGAAATACATTCTTTATTGTTTTTATAACTATAGACAGCTACTGAGCTAAGGTATATTACAATACTCTCTTCAACATTCAAATTATTAAAAATGTTATTTGTCATTAAAACATTTGCCTGATCAACAGATATACTGTTCACATTATTTTTACCATGTGCAATCGCTGCAGCATGAATAATAACATCAAATTTTTTATTTTTAAAAAATGTATGACAAGCACTGGCATCCAAAAGATTAAGTTTTGTAAATATTTTACTTTTGGCGGAGGAGGAAATAGCCGTAATTTCAAAATCATCTTTTAATTCTTCAAAAATTCTTTTTCCAATAAAACCACTTGCACCTGTAAGTAAAACTTTAGCTTTCATTTTTCATAATTTGGTTAAAGGTAACAAACTCATAATTATTCTCCTCTAATAATCTGATGAGTTTATGCATTTTGTTATTTACGGTTTTTCTTCCTTTACGAAATCTAAGCTTTGTTAGAAAATTGGTGGTTTCAGGAATTTTAATATCATAATTTCTTGAAAACTCAAAAGGGTGAATGTAAAAAAAATAATGCTTATTGGTTTTAAAATATTTTTTCAGAAGAGTTTTGGTTAGCTTCCAAGGAAAAATTCGGAGATAGCCTCCGCCAGAAACAGGAATGCTTTTTCCCAAGACCTCAACAGTAGAGGCTTCAAACTCAAAAAAGCCATTTTGGTTATAAATATTTGGTCCGGATTCAGAAAAATCTGACAAGTCAATTCTGCCATAAAGGTCATGCTGGTCAAACTTAATTTTACTAGAATCAAAATGAAACCCTAATTCCCTAAGAATTTCCAAACGATCCCTGTCCAAGCTAAAACAAGGTGCCCTATATCCTTTTACATCTATATCAACCAATTCTTTGAAAGACTCAATCCCTAATAAAGTGTCTTTCCTAAAGTCTTCCAGATTTAGTTGCAGGGGCCTTATATGTGAGTAAGAATGCAAACAAACTTCGTGTCCTTTATCTTGTATAAGCTTTATCTTGTCTTTTAAAACCTCTACTAATTCTCCGACGATAAAAAATGTTGTTTTAATATTATACTGATCCAATAGGTCTAAATAGATATCAATTCCATCTAAGGTGGATTGATTTAAATTACATTCATTTTTATTGAAGTAATCAAGATGATACCAATCTTCAACATCCATACTTAAAACTGCATACTTTTTCATATTAATCTACCTCCTGTTTTTGTAAATTCTTGAAATTGCTCTACAGTGGGCCAAGTAAAATAGCTTCCTTTTTCAGGAAGATTATCTTTTTCTTGAAGATTAGAATTTTGAATATCTTTGATGGTTTTACACATAAGATTTCCACCAATTTCTTTAGTTTTTAAAATTAATGAAAACATCGTCTCATCTTCAGCAATATCAATTCTGACCTGATTAAGAATTCGTCCATTATCGATTTTAGAATCCATGTAATGTACAGTAGCCCCTGTATATTTTTCTTTTCTATAAAGAGTCCAAAAGCTAGGCATTACACCAGCATAAAGAGGAAGATAAGAGCAGTGTAAATTGATACAACCAAATTTAGGAATTTGTAACAAATCTTTTTTAAAAACAACCGGTGCAGAGTAAGAAATAATTAAGTCTGGATAAAGCGATTTTATCTCTTCTAAAAATTCTTTATTATTGGGATCTTTAATTCTCAAAAAGCCAATTCCATACCTATTTGATACGGCTTTTAAGCTTCTGGGAGAAATATTCATTTTTTGCTTTGTCAGCCCATCAACAATATTCAAAAATTTGGCGCCGACAATTTTTATCCCCATTTTCATAGTTTGAGCAATACCAAATCCTTGTACGAAGTAGGATTTTTTATTTACTAAACTATGATCAGAATCTATATCTATGATTTTCAGAATTTCAATTCCCGAAAGCCTTGCTATTTTCTCAATATTTTTAGGAACAACAAATGCATCTTCCTGGGTAATAATTATTATTTTCATCATATTGATTAACTAATCACTTTGTTTATGTGTTTAAAATACTTTTCAGTAACTTTATCTTTTGTATAATGTTTTTGAACCAGATTATATCCATTTTCTCCCATTACCTTTAATTTGTTTTTGTTACTTAAAACGTCATTAAGGATTTCTGAAAGCTCTAAGCTTACATTATTTTTGTTATTTTCTACTAAAAATGCTGCTCCGGTATTTTGCAGCAGATCATAGATAGGCGTATTTTTATTGCTAATTACTAAAAGAGGCTTCTTACAAGCCATAATAGTATATACTTTAGAAGGCAGTCCATCTTTTTCAAGATTTTTATTCATAAAAATAAAATGCAGGTCAGCATAATTGACAATCTGCGGAATACTTTCTCTTTTCTGATAATCTATAAGCCTTATATTTGTAAGTTTATTTCTGATAATTTCATCATTAAGCCAACTTCTGCAGGCACCATCTCCAATTACAAAATAGATAATAGGTTTGTCTTTCGTTTTTTTTGCCACTTCAATAAGCGGTTCCCAGTCTTGCGCAAACCCTATATTTCCTGCATACATAACTTTAAGGTTATTATCATTTGGAAATAAATTAGGATCTACACTTGGGTTTTCCAATGGATTATATAGTTCTGTATCGACAAAATTGGCAATAATCTCAATTTTTTCAGGATGTGTCATTCTTGGAATGAGTGTATTCTTAAAGTTTTGATCTATTGTTACAATAGAATCTGAACAGCTATAAACAAATCTTTCCAGTTTTTTTAATAATAACAAGATAAATCTGGATTTAATTACGCCCTGATTAACAAAGAAATCCGGATAAATTTCCTGTACATTATAAATAAATTTTGCTTTTTTTATTTTTGCCAATGCTATTGATACCAATGCTATAGTCAAAGGCGGTGACGGACTAATGATAACATCTACGTTCTTAATTCTTAATCCCAAAATAAAAGATAAAATATGCCAATATATCATAACAATACCTCTCAAAACAACACTTTTGTATTTTTTTTGAGGAACATGATATACTTTAATTCCTTTATAATAACTTATATGGTAAAGTCCAAAAAATCTTTTTGTTAATTTAGTTTTTTCAATATTATCCTCAAGCCTATTGTAGTGAGGTGTTGTAGTCAAAACTTCTACATCAAACCCATTCTTTTTTAAATTAGATGCGATATCATTATATAGATAGGCTGTAGAGACAGCATCAGGCGCAAAAACTATACTGTGAATTAATATTTTCTTAGCCATTATTTTTACTCCACACTACTCTGTTAATATAATCGGTATAGCTGAGAATAATCCTTACCATCTTTTCAGATACATTTGGCATTGAATAATCTGCAACCTGTCTGTAATTTCTTTCTTTTCCGGTTTTCTGCTGTTGAAGCTGGGCAAGTCCCTGCATAACTCTTTCAGGTGACAAACCTACCATCATCACAGAAGCTTCTTCCATTGCTTCCGGTCTTTCATGAGCTTCCCGTATATTCAGGGCTCTGAAATTTAAGATTGAAGATTCTTCAGAAATAGTTCCTGAATCTGATAAAACTGCATAGCTTCTCATCTGTAATGCATTATAATCATGAAATCCTAATGGTTTTAAAAACTGAATTTCAGGTCTCATGGTCAGCTTCATTTTATCAATCATATTTCTGGTTCTCGGATGAGTAGAAACAATAATCGGGAATCCGAACTTCTCCGCGATAGCATTAAGGCTTTCCATCAATCCATTAAAATTTTTCTCTGAATTGATGTTTTCTTCCCTATGAGAAGAAACCACGAAGTATTTTCCCTGTTCTAAATTTAAACGGCTTACTACATCTGAGTTTTCAATTTGTGGTAAATAGTGGTTCAACACTTCAAACATAGGAGAACCCGTTTTAATAATCCGGTCCGCTGGCAACCCCTCTCTTAAAAGATATTCTCTTGCAATATCTGAATACGTAAGATTGATATCCGCAGTGTGATCTACGATTTTTCTGTTGGTTTCCTCAGGAACTCTCTGGTCAAAACACCTGTTACCGGCTTCCATGTGGAAAATAGGAATTTGTCTTTTCTTTGCGGGAATTGCACAAAGACATGAGTTGGTATCTCCTAATACTAAAAAAGCGTCTGGTTTCAATTCTTCTAAAAGAGGATCTATTTTGATCAGAATATTCCCAACAGTTTCAGTTGCTGTTTTTCCGGCAGCCTCTAGAAAATAATCAGGCTTGCGAAGCCCCAGATCTTCGAAGAAAATCTGGTTAAGTTCATAATCATAGTTTTGTCCTGTATGGACGATAATATGTTCAATTGCTTCGGACGCATCCAAAGCTGATAATACTCTTGATAATCTGATGATTTCAGGCCGTGTTCCCACGACGGTTATTACTTTTAATTTCTTCATTTGTAAAATTTGAAATTATTTTTTTTTGCAGCATCAAAAATACCAAATTCAAATGATAAATTGATCTTTCCATGATATCGTGATAAAAATTAAATTTGCTATAGCTTAAAATTCTTATTCTGTTACGTTATTGAAACTGCCGAGGCTAATAATTAATAAAAATATGATATTCTATTCAATCAGACTTCCAAAACATAAGTATCTGCATCTTCAGGATTAAATGGCTCATTGATCCAAAAGATGGTGTATAGTTCTTCTTCTCCAATATTTTTAATGTTATGAGTATACCATATTGGCATGTCTACATACGCAGGCTCATTTCCATCTAGATAAAAGTCTAATACTTCTTCTGTATCAATTTTTCTCAACTGTATTAATGCTTTTCCTTTTATTACTGCAAATCTTTCTATTTTTCTGGTATGAAAATGATTTCCTCTTGTAATACCCACAACAGTCGTTGAAAAGGAACATTGGCCGCCAATGCCAAGCCTGATTACTTCCACAAAGGCACCTCTGGGATCTGTATGCTGGGTAAATTTTACAGGATAATGATTCTTAATATCAAAGTAACTTCTGAACGTATTAAAAAGGTTTAAATCAAAACTACTTTCCAATATAGGAATTTCGCCATTGTCAAAATATAAATTTTTAAAGTTTTCCAGCTTTTGAAGAATTTCTGACACTTTATTTACTGAAGCATGAGGCACTTCATAGAATTTGTTTATACCCTCATTTTCAATCTGGCTGATGATTTCCTGAACGAGCTCTGCTACATAAATTAATTTTACTTCACCATCATTATCAATTACCGGTTTTTCATCATGAATTAATTTATGGCAAAAAGTCGCAACGAAAGAATTATAATTAGGTTTACCAAAAGGGCCAAACACATTAGGAATTACCATTCCCGAAAATTTTCCTCCTGCTCTTTCCGCCCAGTCTGCCAGCAATTCTCTCCCTTCCTTTTTGGATTTTCCATACAGATTATCTCTTTCTTCCTGTGACGAGGATGAAAAAATAACATGTGCTTTGGAGCCAGTTTCTTCAAGGGAAATTACCAGTTTTTTAACAAGATCTACATTATTATGGTAAATAACCTCGGGATCTGGATGACGATTCATTGCCGCCAAATGGATAATCACATCGCATTGTCTGACAAATTCATTTAATTTTTCAAAATTATCAAAAAATTTTCTGTCAAAACTTATTCTTTCGTATTTATCCGGAGTTAATCCTAAAGTATTATATAAATGAGATCCGACAAAACCATTTTGCCCTGTAATTCCGATTCTTTTCATGATATTAATTTTCAAAATAGTCTATGTCAAAACGATATTGGTCATCTATTTCCCCCAATAAGTAATTGGCCATTACCAACAATCTTGATCCGTCTTCTTTTGCCTGGATCGCCGTAGCATATCCTTGAGGAATATGCAGTATATTCAGCAGATGGTTGTCCAGTTCAAATTCTATTATTTTAGTTTGCTTATCTGGTTCGATCCAATTGTCAATTTTCACAAGCTTTATGATAAAAGTTCCTGCTACCGCACTAAACCATCGCTGCTCTATTTTATGTCCTATCCAGCCTCTAACAAAATTTACATCTTTATTTTCTATAAAATAAATTCTTTTCACTTCGGAAGCATCGAAATTATTATTGAAAAGAAGCGTTCCTCTTTCATCCAGATGATTTCCTCCGTAAATAATTTTAGGAATTTCCATATTGATATACTTTAATCAGGATACTGCATAATGTCTTCTCCTAACACTTCTTTTCTGATGAGTGGAAGCTTCATTAAAAGCTTTTTCATTCCTTCAACATCCTGCTGCTGAGTATTATGAGAATGATAATCTTCTATTTTTGAAATATCTGCCATACCTTCAGAAAAGTACTGAGCATAGTTCAGATCCCTGTTATCAGCCGGAATTCTATAAAAATCTCCCATATCTTCAGCTTTAATCATTTCTTCGCGTGTGCATAATGTTTCATATAGCTTTTCACCGTGTCTTGTTCCAATAACTTTTAAAGGATTATCTGCTTTAAACATTTCTTTCAGTGCTTGAGCAAGATCTCCAATTTTTCCTGCAGGAGCTTTATTGACAAACAAATCTCCCGGATTTCCGTGTTCGAAAGCGAATAAAACAAGTTCTACCGCCTCTTCCAATGACATCAGGAATCTTGTCATATTGGGATCTGTAACGGTAATCGGTACTCCATTTTTAATCTGTTTTACAAATAAAGGAATTACAGAACCTCTTGAAGCCATCACATTACCGTATCTTGTAAGACACACCACTGTATTTTCAAGGTTTCTGGATGCTGCAACAGCGACTTTTTCCATCATCGCTTTAGAAATTCCCATCGCATTGATAGGGTAAGCAGCTTTATCAGTGCTTAAGCATATTACTTTTTGTACATGGTTTCGGGCTGCGGCATCAATAACATTCTGAGTTCCCTCAACATTTGTTTTTACGGCCTGCATGGGAAAAAACTCGCATGAAGGAACCTGCTTCAGGGCTGCAGCATGAAAGACATAATCTACCCCTCTCATAGCCGATTCAACACTTCTGTAGTCTCTCACATCGCCTATATAGAATTTCAGTTTATCATTTTTAAACTGATTTCTCATATCATCCTGCTTTTTTTCATCGCGAGAGAAAATTCTGATTTCTTTAAAATGATCTGTATGAATAAATTTCCTTAAAACAGCCGTTCCGAATGAGCCTGTTCCGCCGGTTATTAAAAGTGTTTTATCTTTCATCTGTATTTAGTATGTGTACAATAGAAATCAATCTATATTTATTGTTTTAGTATTTAATGTTTTTAACAAAATCCCATGTTTTTGAGACTCCCTCTAAAAGATCTGTTTTCTGTTCAAACAAAAGGTCTTTTTTAGCTTTTTCAATATTTAAACAAACTTTTTGCACATCAAATTTATTTGAATGCATATGATTTAATTCAACATTTTTTCCGGTGACTTTTCTAATGACCTCTATAATGTCGTTCAAAGAAATAAACGTACTGCTTCCGATATTATAAATTTCGGAAACTTTTTTTGAAACCGAAGCACTATAAATTGCGGAAGCTAAATCTGATATAAAAATATAATCTTTTGCCACATTGCCGTCGCCCCAAATCTCTATGACTTCACCCTTTAAGACTTTTCCTAAAAAAACGGAAATAACCCCTTGGTTACCAAATGGATTTTGACGAGGACCATAAGGATTTGACGGGCGAATAATATTATATTCAATACCAAAATTGAGCGAAAAATATTGTAAATACTTTTCTATTGCAAGTTTTGTAATCCCATAAGAAGAAATAGGATTGGTATGATGACTTTCCGGTATGGGGATGGATGTTGGTTCTCCGTATATAGCTCCACCACTCGAGAGATAAATAATTCTTTTGATGTTATTCTCAACAGCAACTTTGAAAATATTTATAGCATTAATAAGATTAGACTGTATATCGTATTCTATATTTTGGTTTGAAGAGAATGGGGATGTTGTACTTACAGAATGTATAAGAATATCTTTATTACGAAATGTCTCGTTCAACAATTTCTGATTATCAATGCTTCCATAAACATATTTTACGCCATAGATTGGTTCTCGGTACTTTTCAGGACCAATATCCAAAACAGTAACACTATGTCCGTTCGACAAAACTTCGTCAACAATATATGAACCAATGAAGCCGTTGCCACCTAAAATTAAATATTCCATATTAATATATAAAATCTGGTTTATCTCCTTTGAAGGCTATCCATTCATATAGCTCAATAGTCTTTTTGGAGATTTCATCCCAAAGATATTTTTTTTTAATTAATTTTTTTGCATTGTTGCTATATTGGTTTAATTCTTCGTCTGATAAATCTGTCATACTTTTGAGCGCCTGCTTTATATGATCTTTATTTATATCTACCCAAAATCCTGTGTGAAAATCATTCAAATCTCGCCAGCTGGATGATTTTGTTGTAATTACAGGTAAACCGTATGCTAATGCTTCAACAATCACCATTGGTGAACCCTCTGAATAAGACGGCAAAATAAAAAAATCTGATGCTTCAAACACATTATACTTTGCGGCACCAAACTGCGGCTCTATGATAAAAACCTTATCGTTTAGTTGTAAAGCATTTATCATCGCTTCCACTTCAGGCTGATAATTAAATTCATTATTTCCTACGATAACCAAAATCCACTCATTAAACTTTTCCTGAAGTTCTGAAACAGCAGGCAGGAGCATATCCAACCCTTTTTTGGGGGTAATTCTTGAAAGGTAGAGTAATACTTTTTTATCTTTGGGTAAGTGATATTTGGATTTAAACTGATCGCCATTTCCTTTTTCTAAAAGTGCCTTAGATCCTACACCGTTTTCTATATATGCAATAGGATTTTTCAGCCCTAATCTTCTAAAATCTTCTATTTCATATTCAGAGGTTGCATGAAGTACACTTGCTTTTTCTAAATTTCTCCTTTCGAAAAGTGATAAAGCAATTTTTTTCTTTAGTTTAGAATTTTCCAGCGTATGTTCCGCCAAAGTTCCGTGGGCAGCTATTATAGTTTTTGCGCCGTTATCTCTTAGAATAGATGTTATAATGGATTGAGATGTCCATAAACTATGCTGATGAACTATATCAATACTTTTATCGTTTGAAGCTTTTCTTATTTCTTTGCAAGAAGCTTTAATAAAAGGAAAAGTTTGGGGAAAACCGAATAATCTCTCTCTAGGAAAGCCATAATTTTCTGAACTCCATAATATAGTTTCTTCTGTGTCAGAACTCCAGACACTGATATCTTCTCCCAGCTCCAGTTGAGCCTTTGCAAGCCCGATGCTGATACTTCCTAAACCGTAAGAGGCTTTCCCAAAAGAACCTACCGTATGTGTAATTTTCATTTATTCGTAACTTGATATGAATTTCCTAATGACAATATCAGGATTAAAATTTTCTACAGCCAATTGTAAGCTTATTCTTGAAAACTCTTTCCAATTGTTTTTTCTACCCATCAGCTTATTAAATTTATCCTTAATTTCGGCATGATTTGAAGGGTCAAAAACATATCCGTTTTTACCTTCTGCAACGGTTTCGAAATGATTGCCACAACGATTGCTTACAAATACCGGAAGCCCTGATGAAATAGCTTCAACGATAGATAAAGGACTTGGATCTGAAAATGAAGGTAGTAAGAAAACATCAGCATTTTTATATTGTTCACCGATCTGTTCCTGAGTTAGATTTCCAAGGAGTTTAACATTATTCTCAAGATTGTTATCTCTGATATACTTGGCATAATCATCATAGGAACTTCCTGTACCTGCAATTTTCAAATTAATCTTCCTAAGGTTTTCAATACCGATAGCCTCCATAAAATTTTTTATTCCTTTGATATTTTCTTCCAATCTTGCAACCAGAAAAAAAACGGGAATTTCATTTTCTATGGTTTTCTTTGTATCCGTATTAAAAACACTTGTAGATACAACGTTAGGAAGAAATACAATATTATGAATAGGTATATTCCATTTTTCAAATGATTTTACGGCCATCTCTCCCGGAATTATAAATTTTCCATCGACCTGTTTGAAAAACCATTTTTTCAAAAAATCTCTCAGCTTATTTTTTTTCTGACTCTCATTTGTAAGGTAATTGGCCTCACTCCAGACAGATAATGTATTTTTTGCCAGACCTATACTTTTCAAAAAAGCGATAAACATTACATTCGGATTGTTCCAGCTACCCCCTAAGATAATTTCATCTCCGGATTTGATAAGATCACGGACCAAAAGAGGATTAAAATGAAAGAAAAATCCTTTGATATCAAAGTACAGACCGTTCCCAATCTTATATTTGAACTTAAGATCATTCAGATCAATATTCCAGTTTCTGTTTGATTCCGTTTCTCTCATAAAAAAAACTTCAAAATCAAAATTGGTTCCTGTGCGGATTTGCTCCAGGAGATTATAAAAGAAAACCCTGTACGGAGGAATTATATTCGTAAAAAAATATACTTTTTTATTCTTCATTTGTAAGTTATTGTGGTGAGTTTACATTGGCGACATTATATTATTCTTTAAAACGAGAACCTCACTATTCGTTATTCCAAAATGGACCTGATAGAGATAGTAACCTACTACAAGAGCCTTTTTAATATTCATTATTAATCTTTAATGTTGTTAATTTATATACAAATACCGCGGCAAAGAGAAAACCAAACAGATATGCGACAGAACTTAGCATATCACCTCTTAAAATAAAAAATAGAAATCCGAGTGAAATTGTATATAAAACTGAGAAAAAATCACCTGTAACTTTTCTTTCAGATTCCCAATATATTTTATCTATAAGTGCAGTCACATAAGCCAGGAATATTAAAAATAAGATAATTCCCAAATATCCAAAATTCACATAACCTTCCGCAAAATAATTTGCCGCAACGTTGCTAAAAAAGAAATTCAATTTTTCTGCAGTGAAAGCTCCTGTTCCCAAAGGTTTTTCGGGCCATACTGATCTAGGCACCCAAAATAAGAACACACCAAGCAATTGCCCTCCATAGGTAATTATTTCATTGGAAACCAATAAAGCAAAGTTCTGATAAGAATCAAAGTGTTGTTCAGTAAACATTTTGAAATCCAACTTAAATTCTTTACTATTCGTATCATCAAAATTTCGGAAAATATTTAGAAAAGGGAAAACAATAAGTAAACTTCCAACAAAAATCAATGAAAATACATTTTTCTTCCTTACCAATGGGAATAACACCAATACAACCGGAATATACATGGCTGCTGCCGCAAAACGTGGAACAGCACTTGGAAAGCATGTAATAAGGGCCAATATGCCCAATATCACCAAAATCAATATATTCTTTTCTTTGGAAACGGCATAATAAAGAAAACACATGATAGAAATTGGTCGTACAAAATTATTCACAATTAGCCATTTGGTAGGGCTTTCATCGGCTTTCACATCGCTCAATGCATCTGCAACAATTTCTCCACCACGAACCAGCATTGGTACTATATTAAAATTATTGAATGCAAATACTATCACAAAAGCCAACAATGATAAAATTATCAGAAGTAAAGAATTAATAAAAGTTATTTTATCAGGTACTTTAAAGCTGTTAAGCTTTTTCTCTGCTTTTGATCGCTGTATTGTTCTTCTAAAAAAGAAATAAACAATTTTATATAATGTAATGATAATAATCACCAAAATATTCATAAAAAAATACTCCTCTTCCAAAAGAGGTCTGTAATACCAGAAATTGGAATTATCAAATGATTGTAGCAATGGTGCAACCCCGAAGAAAAAAAGAGAAAAAAGGTAGAACATTTTTTCTAATGAATAGGGCTCATTTCCTCTTGAGAAAATATTATATATTGAAAATGCTTGTATAAGGCTGCTAGAAAAGAAAACTCTGCTTGAAAAGTATTCAGAATCGCTTCCTGCAAAAAACATCGCAACAATACAAATAATCGATATGAAGACCCATAAAAGCTTATTCATTATTCTAATTTAAAGTATATTTTAATTATCATCTAAAACCTTTTTAAAAAAGTATATGGTTATTAATTAATGTTTATTATTTCATAAAAATTAAAAATCAATTAAACTCTTTAGATTTCATAATGCTAATCAAATTAAGCTTAATTATTTTCGGTTTAAAATAACTCCATTTTATAATATTTACTTTCAATACTTTAAGGAAGTAAAAACATAAAATTATGATTAAAATATCAACAAAAATTAAATTCCAAGCCGCGCCATAATAACCAAAGTGTTTACTCAAAAATAAGTTTAAAATTAAACCAATTATATTACAAAATAAATTTATTCTGAAATATAGTTTATCAAAATTATGATTTAACAATATTTGAACACCTAGTAAATTACATAGTCCCATCGTTAGTGGTACAAATGATATAATTTGAAGTATTTTAATAGATTCATCAAATTTGTTCCCAAAAATAAGTGTAATTAGGAAAGGGGAAAATACCAGCAAACCTAGAGAAGTAAAAAAATAAAAGTATATAATGATCGGTACTATTTTTTTTACAATATCATTTCCTGTCTCTGTAGATTTCGAAAATGCGTTTGAAACAAAGGGATATATAGCTGTGGAAATAGGAATAAAAAAAATACTTATTACTACAAACAAAAAATTAATACTTGTTGTAAAATATCCAATTTCTTTAGTACTAATAAAAAATCCTAAAATAATGGTATTAGTCGTTGTACGGAAAGCCCCTATTACATTTGATATAAATATAAATCTGTCATTAAGTATAAGAGTAAATAGCTTATTTAATGGTTGTCTGATTAATTTTAGAGAGTACTTTCTTTTTGCGTATATGAGCAAACCTACATTAATGGTAATATTAAAAATTGTTGTAAATAGAGGAATATAAAAATAGTCTTGCTTTATCCTTACAAATATGAAGATAAGGATCATATTAATAAATCCTCTGATCAAAGTTATTCTTGAGAAAATCTTTAAATCTTGAAAACTTTGATAAATAAATTGTGGTGAAAAAACAGATGAAATTAAACCTAAAAACAGGATTATACTAACGACATAATCTTTGTGTAAAACTTTACCGAAAAGTAGAGATATCATAAACAAAATAATCGAAATGACATACAAAATACATCTGGAATAGATAACTTCAGAAAATGCTTTACTGACAAATTCCTTATCATGAAGATTTCTTGAAATTATTTTAGTTCCTGACAGATCGAAGCTGTATAGAACAAACATTGTAAAAAATCCAATAAAAGCGGTACTATAATTTAAAATACCATATCCTTCAGGTCCAATAATTCTCGATACGTAAGGCATAGTAACAAATGGAAATGCCATATTTACGATCTGGCTTACACCTAGAGAAAAAATATTTTCAAATACTTTATTTTTAAACATTATATGTCGATACTATACCTTTAAACTTTTTACAAAAATTATTTTCTATATAAATTATATATGGATATTAAAATAGAAAATTTCTTTTACGGATTACAGGAGCTTTTGCCACCACTTTTTTTCATTAGCATTATATCCGTACCCATATTTATTGCCATAGCCAAAATAATTTTTATTTACGTCATTGAGTACAAATCCTACATTTTTAATTTTTTCCGATTCTATATTTTTAATAGCAAAATCTATTAATTCTTTTTCTGTATAACCAGATCTTGTAACATATAATGTTACATCTGCCATTTCAGCGAAAAGGAAAGAATCAGTAACAAGCATTAGAGGTGCTGTATCTAAAATAATATAGTCATACTTTATTTTAAGTTCACTTATTAATTCTTCATATCGACCATTTGTGAGAAGTTCTGTCGGATTAGGCGGTATACTTCCTGAATATACTACATGCAGATAAGGATTAAAAGTAGAGATATGTACAATATCATCAATTTTGATTTTATCCTCATAAAGATACTCAGTAAGTCCCATTAAACCTTTTCTTGCTGGATTATATCTCTGAAGCTGTGGGTTTCTGATATCAGAACCTATAATAATAACCTTCTTATTTGGGGTAGCGAGTGCCAAAGAAAGATTTACCGAAACAAATGTTTTACCTTCTCCCTTTACTGTGGAAGTTACAAATACTACTTTAGCTTCTTTTTTCTTGGCCAGCATAAAGTTCATATTCGTAATTAATATTCTAAAGGCTTCAGCTAAAGGCGTAAGGTCATTAGTCTTAATAAGTTCATCCTGTCCTCTTTCCAAACTCGGAATTTCTCCGATTACTGATTTACCATGAGATAAAACTTCCAGATCGTGTCTTGACTTGATTTTGTTATTAAGTAATTCTTTAATATAAATAACAATAAAAGGAATAAGCAAGCCAAGCAACAGACCACCCGCAAGAAATACTTGTTTTCTTGGCGAGATGGGATTTGAAGATGTATATGCATAGTCTACAATTCTAGCCTTATTTGCTGTAACTGCTAAAGAAATTGCTGTTTCTTCTCTTTTCTGAAGCAATAAAAGATATAGACTTTCTTTAATCTGCTGTTGCCTTTCAATACTTCTAAACTTTTTTTCCTGGGATGGTACTTTAGTTATCTTTGAATTAATTGTATTTTGCTCTCCCTGATATTGGGCTCTGGCTAGCTGTAAGCCGGTTCGGTTTTTTATTAAACTTTCCATAACAGCACCTCTTAACGAAGAAATCTGCTTACTGAGGTCTACAACAAGAGGGTTTTGTACAGTTGCATTCTCCAGCAATCTGTTTCTTTCTATAACCAACTGATTATAAGCAGATATATTTGTCACTGCCGCTTCATTATTTAAGCCTATGTTTGTGGGCAAGACTTGAGAGTTGTTTTGTCTGCCTAAAAAATCAATCAATGAATTGGTCAATTCAAGTTGAGATTCCAATTCCATCTCTTTTATTCTGGCGTTTGCGGAAGTTTCAAGATTTAATTTGGCTTCCGTTTCAATATCAACAATTTTATTGGAGGCTTTAAAGTCTTCTTTTTGATTCTCAACCTGTCCCAATTCATTTGCAATAATATTTATTCTATCGTCAATAAAATCTTTTGTTTTTTTAGACTCGGAATTTTTATCGCTTATCGCCTCGTTATTATAAACATCTACTAAATTATTAAGAATTTCCTTTGCTTTATCAGTATTAGGATAATTTAATGAAAGACCGATAACGGTAGCATCCTTATTGACTAAATAAACATTTAGATTATTTTGCCAGTTGTTTACTGTATTTTCCAGTGTAGTGTAAGAGAAGTACATTTCTCCAAGATCACCTGCTTTTAGCTTATTAAATTTTCTGTTACGTTCGATAATAAGGTTTGCATAAGGAAGACTGATCGTTTTATTGAACGTTGTCTTAATTTCTTTTGGAAGTTCTTCAGAACTTAAGGTAATATCATTTCCTGATATTTTTATTGAAATAGGTTTTTCAGGATTTTTCGTAAATGGCTTTTCGTTGATGGTATGTATAATTACAGGGGCTGTATCCTTATACAACTCTTTTGTCTTAAATCCTGCCTTTGTATAAATGATATTCTGTAATTCTAGCTTTTTTACAACATCATACATCATCTTCTTAGACTTGAAGATTTCGATTTCGTTCTCAATACTATTTGTACCCATCCTCCCTAAACCGGATAAATCCTGTAATACAGAAAATTCCCCTGCTGCCACGGATGGAGCCTTCTTCGCATCTTTAATAAGTACTGATGATTGAATCTTATATACTGGTGTTGCCTGTTTAATATATAAGTATACTATAACTAAAGATAAAATAGGAATTACAATGAACCAGATCCAATTTCTAAGATAAGGTTTTAAAGCTTCATTAATATTATTTTTTTTACCCTGTTCTTCAACTATAGAGTTATTCATTATTTAGTTTTATAATTAATTCTTATTTTTTTCATTCTTCGTATATGTCAGTCTTTTATTTTTCTGTCCTTACTTAAAACTAAAATATCAAACATTAAATAAGAAATGAAAACAATTGCCCTTAAGTTCCAATATTTTATTTTCGGATTAAAGATACTATAACCGCAGCTGCTGTTATTGCAATAGATGCTGCTGTTAAATAGAGGCCGGTATTAGGATTCTGTTTTGACTGCAGATCTTTTGTATTATTAGTAGATACGATAATCGCATCTCCCTGCTTTAAATAATAGTACGGTGAATTAATAAGATTGGCATCCTGCAAATTTACTTTCCCATGAATAACTTGACCGTTTTCTGTTCTGATAACCAATATATCGTCTCTTTTACCATACATAGTAAGATCTCCTGCCATACCCAGTGCATTAAGAATAGTTCCCTGTCCGTTTGAAATAGTATAATCCCCCTGTCTGTTTACTTCTCCCAAAACAGTTACTTTAAAATTAGCTAATCTGATATTTATAGTGGGATTTATCACATATTTCTGCATTTTCTCCCTCAGCTCTTCCTTAAGATCTACTAATGCCTTTCCTTCCGTATTGATAGTTCCTAAAATTGGAAAATCAATATTACCATTTGAATCAACAATATAGGTTGGTCCTGATATCGTTGTTATTCCTTGGTTAGGTGTATTGCCCCCTGCTAATGAATTAGTCTGAACAAGTTCTGATGAAGAATAGTTTTGGTTGAATGGTTTCACTACATCCATATCCTTCGCTGTTATCAAAATAACAAGCTGGTCTCCTTTTTGTATAGTATTAGCAGAGTTTCTTGCAGAAGATTCTATCGCTACTTTTTCAATATTCTGCAAATAGTTAAGATCATTTTTAGCATTGGGATTAGTTTTACAGGAAACTATTATTATAAATGCTGATAGTATTACCAATATTTTACCTTTCATCGTTTTTTAAAAATTGTACAAATATATACATTTAAATTATTCTATTTATCCAATACTTCATATATTGAATTATTACTTCTGAATTCAGGAACAATTATCTTCAGAAGTTTCACCACTTCAACCTTATCCATCCTTAAAGAGGCTTTGGTAATAGAATTTACGAGCGTTTCGATTTCCTCAAATTCCATAATAGGATCTTTAGAAATCATAATTTTTTCGTTGTGGGTCGGTAATGTTTTGGCATCGTCACTCAGAAGTTCTTCGTAAAGTTTTTCTCCCGGTCTTAAACCTGTGTAAATAATTTTAATATCAATATTCGGTTCAAATCCTGAAAGCTTAATCATTCTTCTTGCCAGATCCAATATTTTCACCGGCTCACCCATGTCAAAAACAAATATCTCTCCCCCCTGTCCCATTGTTCCTGCCTGTAGTACCAGTTCGCAGGCTTCAGGAATCGTCATGAAATATCTTACTATATCAGGATGCGTAATAGTAACAGGCCCACCGGCTTCGATCTGTCTTTTAAAATGCGGAATTACAGATCCGTTGGAACCCAAAACGTTTCCGAATCGGGTGGTGATAAATTTAGTGGTATTTCCTTCTACATTCTGTAATGATTGTACAAATAATTCAGCAGCCCTCTTTGATGCCCCCATCACATTGGTTGGGTTTACCGCCTTATCTGTTGAAATCATTACAAACCTGTTCACATTATATTTACTGGAGAGTGTTGCTATGATTTTTGATCCAAGCACATTAACCAAAATTCCTTCGTGTGGGTTTTCTTCAACCAGCGGAACATGCTTATATGCAGCTGCATGATATACCATAGAAAAGTTGTAAGTCTGGAATAAAGGTTCTATTCTATGTCTATTGGAAACATCCGCCAGAACAAATTTAAATCTGATATGCGGAAATTTTTCTTTCATTTCCAGCTCAATATCGTATAAAGGTGTTTCTGCCTGGTCCAGAACAACAATAAGTGAAGGATTAAACTGGGCAACCTGGCGCACAATTTCGCTTCCAATTGAACCTGCTCCTCCGGTTACCAGTATATTTTTGTTGAAATGCCTTTTTTTGATGTCTTCGTTTTCAATTTTAATAGGTTTCCTGTTCAGAAGATCTTCAATCTGAAGATTACGGATGGAACCTGCAAAATCACTATCTCGAAGTTTCTGTACAGATGGCGCCTTGAAAATGTTGAGGTCTTTCTCAAGAAATAAATTTACCCAGGAATTCATCTCATCTTTAGACATCATCTCTTTTATAATGATAACCCCATCAATAAGAAGTTCTTCTTTGGCATTTTCTTCTATTTTTTCTTTGGCGAAAATCGGTTTACCTAAAAGATATGCTCTCTTGGAATCTGTACGCTGGGTAAGAAATCCTACAACATGATAAGGAAGGCTTGGATTATCCAGAATTGCCCTTGCGATAGCAATAGACTGCTCATCAATTCCTAATACAAGAATTCTTTTCTTCAGGGTACTTCTTCTATATTCTCTCACGATATGAAAAAATTCTTTCACATAAAGCCTGAACAGAAAAAGCCCCATAAAAGAAATTATGAAATACAAGATAAGAAAAGGATTAATAATAAACTCTTTCCCTGTAATCCATTCAGAAATAATATTGGCACTTCCTACTAAAAACAATGTGCAGAAACATGAGATCAGCAGTTTAAAGAGATCTATAAAAGTAGAATGCCTTATAATACCTGCATATGTTTTAAAAATGTACATAAACATGACATTCGCAAATATCAGTCCTGCAAATACCGCAATCTTATCGTTGTTGTAAATAAATTCAGAACGCGTAATTTTTTCTATAATATAGGTAGATAAAAACAGCGATATTACCAGTATGATAATATCTATTACAAGAATAATCCACCGTGGCAGATATCTTACATCAGAGAGATTGACAACATTATCTCCTCCAAACATTTTTTTTCTAAAAGAGTTGTACATTGTCTTTAATAGTATTCATGTATATAAAAATGTGTAATCGTACCTTCATATCCGAAAGTAATGATGCAAATTTAAAATAAAATTTCATCTATTATGAGTATTTAAAAATTAAATTTAGTTCAGAGATAAATAGTATTTATGAATTATTTTCCTACTGATGGATTGCGGAACAGAAAACATCACCGGCAAATAATATACCACATGGCAAGTATGTTTATTTAAAAATTCTAAGATCCTGCCAATCAAAAATGTTTTTCATATGTAGTAAATAATTTTTACAGCTAATACTTTAATTCATCGCTTGCTCTGAATTGCTTTTTTTTTAATGTCAGTCAAAAATATTATTTATTTTTTCATATTCGAAACCTCTGCCCATTAAATATTTTATGGTTTTAGATTTGCGCTGATATTCTTGAAGATTTTGTTGTTTTGAATAATAATCTTCATAGATTTTGCGGATGGCTTTCTCATAATCCCGTTCATCGATTTCATCAAAACAAGTATTGATCAATTTTTCGGGAACGTGCTTTTGTTTCAGGTGAATCCGGATTTTGGCCTTCCCCCAGTGTTTAATATAAAATTTTCCCCGGATATAGCTACGCGTGAACCGTTCTTCATTTAAATAATTTTCCTGCAAAAGATAAAGCATGATTTCTTCTTTCGCTTCATCAATAAGAAGGAACTCTTTCATTTTCTGTTCCACCTCATAGTGACAGCGATCCTGGTACACGCAATAGTTTACCAGCTTCTGTTTAATCTCATCAAAGGTGAACGATTTCTTTTCCATACTCCACAAAAAAGAATGAGCATCTGCTCATTCTTTATATTTTTATTTTGATATTCATTAATACGTAAATAAAGCTCTGCCTTCCATTAATTCATTAACCTTTTTTCTTACGGAAGCAAGTACCTCTTCGTTTTTAATATGGTCTACCACTTCGGAAATTAATCCTGCAATCGTGTCCATATCATTCTCCTTTAATCCTCTTGTTGTGATCGCTGCAGTTCCCAATCTGATCCCGGAAGTTGTAAACGGTGATTTATCGTCAAAAGGAACCATGTTTTTATTGCAGGTAATATCTGCAAGAACCAGCGCCTTTTCAGTTTCCTTACCATTCACGCCTTTATTTCTAAGATCTACAAGCATTAAATGATTATCCGTACCTCCGCTTACAATATCAAAACCTCTGTCGATCATGGCTTTAGCTAATGCCTGCGCATTGGATTTCACCTGTTTTGCATACGTTTCAAACTTTACATCCAAAGCTTCCCCAAAAGCTACTGCCTTTCCGGCAATCACATGCTCCAGCGGACCTCCCTGAATACCCGGGAAAACGGCACCATCCAACACCTGGCTCATCATTTTGATTTCCCCTTTCGGAGTTTTGTGGCCGTAGGTATTTTCAAAATCTTTCCCCATCATAATCATTCCTCCTCGCGGGCCACGCAATGTTTTATGAGTGGTTGTCGTTACAACATGACAGTGTTCAAAAGGCGAGTTCAGCAATCCTTTGGCTACCAAACCGGCAGGGTGAGCAATATCTGCCCAAAGCGTAGCACCGATTTCATCTGCCACTTCTCTGAATTTTGCATAATCAAGATCACGGGAATATGCTGAAAAACCTGCGATAAGCATCTTAGGCTTTTCTCTAAGGGCAACTTCTCTCATCTGATCGTAATCGATAAGACCGGTCTCCTGCTGTACTCCGTAAGAAACCACCTCATACTGAATTCCTGAAAAATTAACCGACGAACCATGGGTAAGATGGCCTCCCATCGAAAGATCCATCCCCATAATTTTATCGCCCGGCTTCAAAACGGCAAGATAAATGGCGGCATTCGCCTGAGATCCGGAATGCGGCTGTACATTTACATAATCCACTCCGAAAAGCTGTTTTGCTCTTTCAATAGCCAACGTTTCAACCTCATCCACCACTTCGCATCCTCCGTAATATCTTTTTCCGGGATATCCTTCAGCATATTTATTGGTAAGCACACTTCCCACGGCTTTCATCACATTATCAGAAACAAAATTCTCTGATGCAATCATCTCGATTCCATGAGTTTGTCTTTGTCTTTCTTTTTCAATCAGGTCGAAAATAATATCCATTTTACTTTTAGTTTTTGAAATTTTTCACCCAAAAATACGAAATTTCCACTGAGATTCGGGTATATAACCATATGATTTTTAGCCTTACCATTGGCAATACATCCTGAAAACATGTTGTTTATTGAAATTTCCACAGCATTTTTCAATTCCTTTTATATTTTCAGAATAATGATAAAAAAATCCTCCCAATAATTTGAGAGGAATAATATGTACTACGGAAATCTAAAACTTTTCGTCCGAAAGCTCTCTGTTGACTATCGCTCCGGTAAAGTTCCCCTGCGCTACTGCATTCGCTACAGATCTCATCATAGTAGTATTATCTCCGCAGGCAAACACTCCTTCTGTGCTTGTTGTATGGAAATGGTCTGTTTTAATGAAGCCATGCTCAGTAAGCTCCAGCTGAAGATCTTCGGTATTGATGTTCTGCTCAAAAGGGATTTTGGCATATAATGCTTCCACCTCTATTTCTCTGCCATCTTTGAGTACAACTTTTCGGATATTCCCGTTTTCATGAACAATTTTTTGTATTTCGCCTTCAACAATATTAATTTTGTTTTGATTGAATTTCTCTGTCTGTTCTTTATTCAATGTACATTCTCCATTGGTAAATAAAGTAAGGTCTTTTGACAGGTTAAAAACCAGTTTTGAAAATTCAAAAGCGAGATCGCCGTTGGAAAGTATTCCTGTTTTTTTACCCTTTACTTCATAGCCATGACAATATGGACAATGGATTACGGAAATTCCCCAGCATTCTGAAAATCCTTCAATATCGGGAATCTGATCTTTTACTCCGGAAGCCAGGATTAATTTTTTGGCTGAAAATTTTTCACCGTTTTCGGTTTCTACTTCAAAACCGCCGGATTTTTTGGAAGTTCTGGTAACAATACCGTCAAAAAAATTTACCGTTTCATATTTTAAAACCTGATCTTTTGCTATTTCTGAAATTTCTTTCGGAGTTCTGCCGTCCTGTGTGAGAAAGTTGTGCGAATGGGGAGTTTGCCTGTTACAAGGCTTTCCGCTGTCGATAATCAAGATATTTCTTAATGATCTTCCCAGAGCCATTCCGGCAGATAATCCTGCATAGCTTCCTCCTATTATAATGACATCAAAGTTGTTTTCCATAAATAATTATTTGTTGATAGTAAGTACAAGTAATGAACCGTTTATTATTCAGCAAAGATAAAACAAATTAATTAATGCAACATAATTGCAATAATAATTATCATTAAAAATAATTATTTATGATTAAAAATATTTAATATCCGGATTTGAAATCATTTACTTCATCCCGAATTCTTTTATTGATATCAATTTTAGCTCCTTGGAAGCTGAAAATCAATGTCCCTTTTTCTCTCGCGAATGGATTCGTAATTGAATCTGATACTTTTCCTGTTTTAAAGAAAGGACCCGTTTTTTCGAGTTCATGATCCGAAATTTCTTTTATGCGGATCAGGTTTTTGTACGGCGTGTTCAAATCAAACCAATTGATATAATCGGCATTAAAAGAAACCGCTTGTATTCCTTTCCGGGAATAATAATTGATTGCTCCTGCCTGTCCGTAATTATCGCAAAGCACCAGTGTTTTTCCGTTTTTTGAAAGTTTTTCATATTGATGGTCTGTTTTTTCGGCGAGTTCTTTCCAACCCAGCATATCTGCGAAATCCTGCGGAAGCAGATGATCTCTTCCATCTTCCCAGCGCAATAAGCCGTACTTCTTGTATTGTTGCTGATGAGAAACAATGTATTCCGGGCTTTTATTAGGAAAACCAATACGGTATAAAGGAATAAAAAATAAAACAGCAATAGCAACAAAAACCACCTTTAAAATTGTACCCTGCCTTAATTTTTCAAAACGATCTGCAAGAAAGACAGAACCGAATGCAATATAAACGGGATAAACGCCGATGGCATAATAATCTTTCGCTTTAAAAAATAAAAATAAGGCAATCGAAAAAATATATGTCCAGAAGAAAAACCTGAACTTTTCAAAAGGCCTGTAAAAGAGCAGGGCATACAATCCTGCAATGATTACGGGAAGGGAACCCCCAAAAAACAGGAATTGAGATTTAACAAAATCCATCCGGCTGACATTCACAAGCTGTCTTTCGGAGAGTTCTTTCATATGATGAATGACAGGAAAACCATTCTGATATTGCCATACAAGATTGGGTAAAATGATAACCACAGCCAATAAAGCTGCTAAATAAAGATGTTT
Organism: Chryseobacterium salviniae; assembly: GCF_035819015.1. Taxonomy (NCBI): domain Bacteria; kingdom Pseudomonadati; phylum Bacteroidota; class Flavobacteriia; order Flavobacteriales; family Weeksellaceae; genus Chryseobacterium; species Chryseobacterium salviniae. The sequence goes on from NZ_JAYLAA010000059.1 coordinate 48,749, forward strand.
TTGCAGAAATATTTTTCTGTGAGCACTCCATACAATTGCCGGAATAATACCCAACAGCGAAAATGCAATATTGTATTTGTTTAAAAAACCGATTCCCAGAAATACGGCTCCTGCATACAGCCATTCGACTTTCTGAGAGTTTATATATTTAATAACAGCATAATAAAACGTAGTCCACAGCAGTACTTCAAGAGAGTTTGGCTGAAAAAGCATATTGAGCCTGAACAGAACAGAAAATAAAACTCCCGAAGCCGCAAGAATACAGGCATAGAGGGTTCCTTTCAGTTCTTCTACGGTTTTCCAGACTGCAACCATAGTTAACACACCGAATAAAGCCGGAAAAAATTTAACCCAGAAAACAGAATTCCCTAAAGCGTTAATTATAAAAGCCTGCCACGAGCTTACAGGAGGAACGGATAAAAATCCCCACGCAAGGTGCTTCCCCTGATCGAGATGCAGATATTCGTCCCTGTGAAGTTCATATTCAGGATTTATTAAAGAATATTGAATAACAAATTTTAGTACAATAAATATGAGGAGTATAATTCTGCTTTTTTTCATGGTATTCTATTGATGAAATTAAGACATTTTGTAACACGTAAATATTACATCATAAACACAAATATACCGACGAATCCTTATTATCAAAACAAAAAAAATCCTGAGAAAATAATTTTCTCAGGATTGCATCTAATGTATAGTGTTAGTTTACTATTTTTTTGCTTTTTCTTTTAATTCTTCTTTATCTTTATCGGAAGGGTTCCAGACTTTCACTTCTGCATTTTTATCAATTCCGGAAAGAATTTCCACATTGATTCCGTCGCTTGCTCCCAATTTAACGTATACTTTTTTGAACTTGCCGTCTTTCTGTTTTACCTCTACAAAAGGTACATCTTTACCGTTTTTCTTTTCATACTGAATTAAAGACTCATCAAGCAATAAGGCGTTTTTCTTTGATGTAAGAACAATTTCACCATTGGCAGAAAATCCGGCTCTGATGTATTCATTATTCGGGTTAAAAACATCACCTTCCACCGGGAATTTGATCGTTCCGTTATTGTCTTTTCCTTTTGGAGCAATCATCGTTAATCTTCCCGGGAATGTTTTATTCTGAAGAGCACCAATGACGATATTCATATCCATTCCTTGTTTTAATTTTCCGGCCTGTGCTTCATCAATCTCTCCCTGGAAAATTAATGAATTAAGATCAGCGATGGAACAAATAGTAGTTCCCGCGTTGAAAGAGTTGGCTTCAATTACCTGGCTTCCCACTTTTACAGGAACTTCAAGAACCGTTCCTGCCGCCTTTGAACGAATCTGCGTTGTTGCAAGCCCCTGAAGTTCAGGAGTAGCTCCTGTTTTTGCAATAAGCAGCGCTTTCTGGGCAGTTACGAGCTGCTGCTGAGCATTTTTCAAAGCTTGCTGAGTGGTGTACAGCTGTTGCTGGGCATTTAAGAATTCCTGTTTTGAAGCCACACCCTGCTTGTAAAGCCTTTCCTGCATTTCAAACTGCTTACGCATGTTTTCAACGTTCATTCTGGCATTGCTGATCTGAAGCTGCTGGGTATTTACATTCTGCTGGGCATTGTTTACCTCTGCAATATTAGGTACGATTCTCACGGTGGCGATTAGTTGTCCGGCTTCCACCCTATCTCCTTCATCCACTAAAATTTTATCAATAATTCCTGCTATATTGGGTTTGATTTCAATTTCTTCCTTTGGAACAATTTTTCCTGTTGCCATCACCTTGTCCTCCATATTCTGAACAGCTGGTTTACGGGTAAGAAAAGCTTCGCTCTCCTTAGAATTGGATTTTACCAAGTATCCGATTCCTGAGAACAGTGCCACTGCAAATAAAAGCCCCAGAATAATGTAAATGGCTTTTTTCCAGGTGAATTTCTTTTTCATATGTATAGTTTATTTTATTTAAATATTTAATGATTAAAATTTTACTCTGTTCTTAATGCTTCAATAGGCCGTATTTTCACAGCTCTCTGTGCCGGGATCATTCCGATAATCAATCCTAAAATCACCATAACAGCCATTGCCGCAAAAACGTTTCCATAGTTTACCGTAGGATTGTAAAACGGAAACGAATCCTGCCCCTGTGTTGCTATATTTAAAAGCATCAAAACAAATATTCCGAACATAAAACCGAGAAGCCCCGAAGAAAGCGTTATTACGACACTTTCAAGAAGAATCTGGTTTCTCACCTCGGAAGGTTTTGCGCCCAATGCTCTTCGGATTCCAATTTCTTTAGTTCTTTCTTTTACGGTTATCAAAAGGATATTGGAAATGGCGATTACTCCTGCGAGAATTGTTAACGTCCCGACGATGATTGTAAGAAGCTGCATTCCTGTAAGGAAGCCTGTCAATTTTTTAAATTCTTTACCGAGGTTAAAGCTTCCGAATGCATTGGTATCTTCCGGTGAAACCTTGTTTTTGGCCTTTAGTTCAAGCTTTACATTTTCTTCAACGGAATTCACATTGGCATTAGGCTTACTTACAATGGCAAACATATCAATCTGATCTGCCGCATTATACATTTTGGTATAGGTGGAAAGTGGAATAAAGACAGTCTGGTCGTTTTCAAAACCGCCACCTTTCTTTACTCTGAATACACCGATGACGTTAAAGAAAATTCCTTTAATGTTAATAGACTTCCCAAGCGGGTTTTCATTTTTTTTAGAATCAAAAAAGTTTTTGTAAATCTCTTCCCCGATAACGGCTACGTTTTTATTTCCGGAAACATCCGCATCGTTGATGTATCTCCCGAAAATCAGTTTTTTTTCTGAAATTTTATTTCCCACCGGATAATCTCCCGTTAAGGCATAGGTTCCGCTTTTACCGTTTTTTGACATAGATTCGCCCGGAGTTCCCGTAAAACTTCCTCTTGAATTTTGTGGTGAGATATAGTCAATTTCAGAAACTTTCCTCTTCAGCATATCAATATCAGAAAGACGGAGGTGCATCTGTCTTCCTTTGGGAAAGCCTTCGTAAGGAATAGATGTATTTTGCGCCCACAGAAAAATTGAGTTGGTAGCAAACCCTGAAAACAGCTTGTCAAAACCATTTTCCATTCCTTTGGCAGCGCCAAGCAGACTTACATATAAAAACATACCCCAGCCTACACCAATCATGGTAAGGAATGTACGAAGCTTATTATTCCTGAGTGAATAATAAATTTCCTGCCAAGTATCTTTTTTAAATAATATATTCATTTTAATTGTCAATCTTTTTAATAATGTCAATGGTCAATCATTGTTCATCATTCTGTTCTCAGTGCTTCGATAGGCTTAATTTTAGATGCCCTGTATGCCGGAACAAATCCCGCAATCAATCCCGAGAAAACCAGCGCAATGAATGCCGCAAAAATATGTCCCCATCCAACACTCGGGTCTTTAATAAAATACTCTTCCAGATTATTTCCGATTAAATAAAGAGCCAATATACCCAGCCCTACCCCTATCAGTCCGGAGATCACGGTAATGACAACACTTTCCTGAACAATTAACGCAACAATGGTTCTTGGTTTGGCTCCAATAGCTTTCCGCACTCCTATTTCTTTGGTTCTTTCTTTTACGATGTACACCATGATATTGCTGATCCCGATAATTCCTGCTGCAAGAGTTCCCAATCCGATAAAGCCGACAATTCCGGTAAGTACTGCCATAAATGCGAAAGTATCGTTCATATTCTGCGCATTGTTCCAGACCCTTACTCCGTTTTCGTCGTCCGGTGCCACATTTTTCCTTGATTTTAATCTTTCTTTTAATTCGTCACCGTATTTTATGGCTTCCTGGGGTGTTAATTTTTCATTGTAAGCGATATAATTAATACTCACGGTATCGGAGCCTTTTTTCATTTGCTGCAACGTGGTGATCGGAACAGTGATATGCCGCTCGTCCCAGTCGCCGCCATCATCTGAAAATACCCCGACCACTTTAAACATGGTTCCGTTGATATTCAATTCTTTCCCGACGGGGCTTCCGTTTTTGATAAGGTCACGCTGAACCATTCTTCCGATTACGGCAACATTTTGTTTTCTTTCAAGATCAGTTGGCGTAAGGTATCTCCCTTCCAGCATTTTTCTGTTTTCAATGATCTGCTCTTCAGGTTTGGCTCCGTTAATCTGGTAATTGCCGCTCTCTTTGCCGTATTTAACCAATAAATTGGAGGTATATCTCGGCGTGGAACTTCCTACTTTTTCTTTATCGATATTAACCAGGAAATCGTAGTCGTCATTATTCATCGTTACCTGCCTGTCGGATTGAAGGCCATTGTAGGCGATCGTTGTTTTTCCTGTTACAATGGAAATCAGATTTTGGGCGTCTCTGGCAAAACCCTGCGTAAATGCATTCTGCAGGCCCGTTCCTATTCCGAAAAGAACAATGAAAATGAATAATCCCAAAGCCACGGTAAAGCCGGAAAGCACCGTCCGCAATACGTTACTGCGAATAGAACTGAATATTTCCTGCCAGCGATCTAGGTCGAACATATTTCTTTAGATTTGAAGCGGAAAGTCTGATGATGGAAGTCTCCACTCTTTCCGCTGATTTATTTTAATTATTACAATTTTCATTTTTTATCTGCCAGCTTCCATTTCCCATCTTCCAGCCTATAAAACGAGTTGCTTAATAAACTCATCACTTTCGATAATTCCGTCTTTTAGGATGACGTTTCTTTTGGTTTGAGCAGCTACGTCCGGTTCGTGGGTAACAACGATGATTGTTTTCCCTTCATTATTAATATCCTGAAGCAGTTTCATGATATCATGGGTGGTTTTGGAATCTAATGCTCCTGTTGGTTCATCGGCAAGCACAACTTTTGGATTGGTTATCAGGGCTCTTGCAATGGCAACTCTCTGTTTCTGTCCTCCGGAGAGCTCATTGGGCAAATGGCTGGCCCACTGTGCAAGCCCTACTTTTTCCAGATACTCCATTGCTTTACGTTCCCGTTCTCTTCTCGGAACATTTTGATAATATAAAGGAAGGGCTACATTATCCAGAGCGGTTTTATAGCCGATCAGGTTGAATGACTGAAAAATAAATCCTAAAAATTTACTTCTGTATTCTGCAGCTTTCACTTCCGAAAGATGCTCTATCGGAACACCGTCCAGCTCATAGATTCCGGAATCCTTTTCATCAAGAATACCGATAATATTAAGCAGGGTTGATTTTCCGGATCCGGAACTTCCCATGATCGAAACAAATTCACCTTCGGAAATCGAAAGATTGATTCCTTTAAGAACATGAAGCTTACTTTTTCCGGTGTCGTATGACTTATGTAAATCCTGAATTACTAACATTAAGCGGGATATGTTTTATCCAATAAGTAGATATAATTTTTAATTTGTTACGCAGAAAGAAAAATTCTTTTATTAAATCGTTGTTTAATATAATTTCCCTTTAATAATAATATTTTACAAATTACTGTTTAACTTTAATTCACTTCTATCAATCATTTTTCAGAGATATTGCTTTGTAAGCCAGTATCTAAGCGGTTTTCATGTAAATGTGGAAAACTTTTAAGGTTAAAACTCAATCATTTAGTGTTTCGCCCTTTTAAATACAGTTCTTGTTTTCTAACTTTGTACTTGTACATCAACAAAAAATAAACACTTTGCCGGGCTAATAACTTTCATCCGTAAGTGCCAACAAATCAAAATGTTGAATATTTTTTGAACTTTATCCACATTGATCATTATTAATTTTAAAGACATTCTAAAATATGGGAATTTTTGATAAAAGAGTAAGCTATAAACCATTTGAATACCCTGAGGTTCTTCAATTTGTAGAAGCAATCAACAAGTCATTTTGGGTGCACTCGGAAGTGGATTTTACCGCAGATGTTCAGGATTTTCATTCACAGCTGGAACCGAATGAGAAGCATGCTGTAAAAAATGCTCTTCTGGCGATTGCACAGATTGAAGTATCCGTAAAAACATTCTGGGGAAATTTATACAACCATCTTCCGAAACCTGAATTCAACGGCCTGGGAGCTACTTTTGCAGAATGTGAATTCCGCCACTCCGAAGCCTATTCCAGATTATTAGAGGTATTAGGCTACAACGACGAATTTTTGAATGTTGTGGAAATCCCGGCTGTAAAAAAGAGAATCGACTTTTTATCAAATGTTCTGAAGCACGCCAACTCTGCAACGCCTAAAGAATATGTTTCTTCTCTTTTGCTATTCAGCATCCTGATTGAAAACGTTTCGCTTTTCTCCCAGTTTGCCATCATCCTTTCTTTCACCAGATTTAAAGGATACATGAAGAATGTTTCCAATATCATTGCATGGACTTCCGTAGATGAGCAGATCCATGCCAATGCAGGAATCTACCTGATCAATAAAATCCGTGAAGAACAGCCTGATTTACTAACCGATTCTGATATTGAGGATATTTATACTTTGGTTGACCAGTCTGTTGAACTGGAAGGTGAAATCCTTGACTGGATCTTCGAACTGGGAGAATTGAATGTTTTCTCAAAAGAAGATTTACTGAACTTCATGAAATACCGTGTTGACGATAGTTTAAAGAAAATCAACATGGCTACAAAATACAACGTTTCCCCCGAACAGTACCGTCCAATGGTATGGTTTGAGGAGGAAGTTTTTGCCAACTCCATGGATGATTTCTTTGCGAAAAGACCGGTGGATTACACAAAACACGATAAAAGTATTACGGCAAACGATCTTTTCTAAATTTTAGTGAGGCGCGAGCGAAGCGAGCGTCGAAACAGTTAGTATTAGCGATTTGTCATTCTGAATAACGGAAGCTTTACGAACAAAGTGAAGAATCTTAAAAGCTAAGATTCCTCTTCTTTAAGGTGACAAGACTGAACTGTTGTGAGTAAAACCTAACGGGTTTTGAAAACCCGTTAGGTTTGGAGTCGAAAACTTCACGGTTCATGAAGATGTTGATTTGGATTGATACAAAAGACAAAAATTGATCTTAGCCCTGATTGAGCGGCATGTCTGAGCTCTTTTTCTTTGAAAAAGAAAAAAGCGAGTAGCGAAAGCAGGTACACCAATGAAAGAAAGACTATATTTATGCTCTTAAAATAATAAACAATGCATTCGCATTTTACAATATAAAAAATGGAAGAACAAAGTACAAATATATGGTGGCTCAATGAAGAGTCCGAGCAAATGCTCAACAGAGGCTATTTGCTGAAAGGGGAAACAGTAGAAGGTGCTATCGACAGAATTACTACGGCAGCAGCAAAGAGACTGTATAAACCGGAGCTTCAGCCTGCATTCAAGGAAATGATCACTAAAGGATGGATCAGTTTTTCTTCACCGGTTTGGGCCAATATGGGAACCCAGAGAGGTCTTCCTATCTCATGTTTTAACGTTCACATTCCGGACAGCATTGAAGGAATTACCCACAAAATGGGTGAAGTGATCATGCAGACGAAAATAGGGGGCGGAACTTCAGGATATTTCGGGGAGCTTCGTAATAGAGGAACCGCTGTAACGGATAACGGAAAATCTTCAGGAGCCGTTTCTTTCATGAAGCTTTTTGATACGGCAATGGATGTAGTATCTCAGGGTGGCGTAAGAAGAGGTGCTTTTGCAGCGTATCTTGATATTGACCACGGAGATATTGAAGAATTTTTATCGATTAAAGATATCGGAAGCCCTATCCAGAACCTCTTTACGGGGATTTGTGTTCCTGATTACTGGATGCAGGATATGATCGATGGCGATATGGAAAAACGTAAAGTTTGGGCAAGAGTACTGGAAAGCCGTCAGCAAAAAGGTCTTCCGTACATTTTCTTTACAGACAACGTGAACAGAAATAAGCCTCAGGTTTACAAAGATTTAGGATTAACGGTAAATGCAAGCAATCTTTGCTCGGAAATTATGCTTCCTTCCACGATGGAAGAATCTTTCATCTGCTGTTTGTCTTCCATGAACCTTGAATTGTACGATGAATGGAAAGACACGGATGCGGTAAAACTGGCCATCTATTTCCTAGATGCTGTTTTATCCGAATTCATTGATAAAACGGAAGGAAACTATTATCTTCAGGGCGCAAGAAATTTTGCCATGAGACACAGAGCGCTGGGCTTAGGGGTTTTGGGTTACCATTCTTACCTTCAGAAAAATATGATTCCTTTTGAAAGTTTTGAGGCAACGCAGTTCAATGCAAGAGCTTTCAGAAGAATTAAAGAACAGGCTGAACAGGCATCAAGAGAGTTGGCTAATATTTACGGTGAACCGGAACTGCTTAAAGGGTACGGACTGAGAAATACTACCACCATGGCAATTGCTCCTACCACTTCAAGTTCTGCAATTTTGGGACAGACTTCTCCGGGAATTGAGCCATTTGCTTCCAACTATTTTAAAGCCGGTCTCGCAAAAGGAAACTTTATGCGTAAGAATAAATATCTGGCAAAATTATTAGCTGAAAAAGGCCTTGATAATGAGGAAACCTGGAGAACGATTATGTTAAATCATGGTTCTGTACAGCATCTGAAAGAACTGACTGACGAAGAGAAAGCAGTATTTAAAACGTTTAAAGAAATCTCTCCGATGGAAATTATTTCCCAGGCAGCACAAAGACAGCAATATATTGATCAGGCTCAGTCTCTGAATCTTCAGATTCCTTCCACAATGCCGGTGAAAGATGTTAATTATTTATATATTGAAGCCTGGAAAAAAGGGGTAAAAACTCTTTATTATCAAAGAAGTTCTTCTGTTTCTAAAGAAATGATGGTAAATTTTGTTACCTGTACCGCTTGTGAAGCATAAGACTCCCAAATAATAAACATTACATATTCACTTCAGCACGCTTTTACGGCGTGCTTTTTTTATTATATTTGTTAAAAGAGTTAATCACTAAAAAAATTCAGATATGAAATTCGGACAAGTAGAAGATCCTTCAACAATAGATTTTACACTGCCTAAAGATCATTCCCGAACAAAGGAAATTTTAAGCCAAAACAAAAAAGGTCTGGAAAATATTTCTATCGGATGTGCCAAATGGAATAAAACCGACCTGAAAGGATTTTATCCGAAAGGAACTAAAGATGAGCTGACGTATTACGCAACCCAGTTTAATTCTATTGAGCTGAATGCCACATTCTATGGCATGCCTACTCCGGAGCAGGTTCAGACCTGGAAAGAAAAAACTCCGAAAGATTTTAAATTCTTTCCTAAAATAACCAATACGGTTTCCCATTTCAGGAGATTGATTGACGTAACGGAACCCGTGACTCAATTTGCCACTTCTGTAATGCAGTTTGATGAAAAATTGGGAATGGTGTTTCTCCAGCTTCATGATAATTTTAAGCCTAAAGATTATGACAGGCTGGAAAAATTCGTAAAAGACTGGCCTAAAGAAGTTCCGCTGGCTATTGAATTAAGAAACACAGAGTGGTTTACCAACGAAGAAATCCTGAATACTACCTGTGAACTTTTTGAAAGCCATCATATCACCAATATTATCGTAGATACTGCAGGAAGAAGGGATATGCTTCATATGCGGCTTACAACCCCTACCGCATTCATTCGTTATGTGGGTGCTAATGCAGAAAGTGATTATGAACGTCTTGATGACTGGCTGAAGCATCTTACAAAATGGAAGGAAGAAGGACTTCAAAATGTGTACTTTTTTGTACACCAGAATATCGAAAAAGCATCTCCACTTCTCTCCGCATATTTTATCAAAAAAATAAATGAAGCGTGGAAAACGGAGTTTCACATCCCTAAAATGGCAACGGAAAGCACGGGAACACTATTTTAAGGATTGATAAATTTTAGTTTTATTCACCGTATAGTGCAATAAATTTAATTAAAACTCACTGTTTTAAGAAAAATAATTCATCTGTTATTCCCTGTAAAAGAAATACTTGCAAAGTATTTTTCGTATTATAATAATTGTTAAATTAGTGAAGATGACAATTAAAATAAAAACCAATATGGAAAATGAAATTTGTAAAATTAGTATTTCAACAAACTGGTTGGGAGATGCCTACATCTTCTATGAAGACGACAAGATTAAAAGGGTGTATGACAACAACAGTTTAAGCTTTGATAACACAGAATGGATAGAGCCAAAAGAAATCAGCAAACATAACAAAGATAAAATTATAAAAAACTGCCCGGAAGAATTTAAGGAAAGAATAATGATGATTTTAGATTATCCCTGAGTAGATTTTTTCACAATAAAAAGTTTCGGCTTGCTTCGCAAGCCGAAACTTTTTATTTCCTGTTTTTAACCAACAAAATTAAATTGAGAAAAAGCAGCAGAAAATCCAGCGTTACCCAAATTCCTACTTTAATATTTTCATAATTATACTCTTCAACCTGTTTTTTCGCCAGATCCGAAAGCTTTACACTCTGGTTGATATAATTTCGTACCTCAATAATCTGATCGATGTTTTTATTGGGCAGGGCATGCTGGGAGAAATATACAAGGTTTTTCTTTCCCAGGTAGCCGGCGATCCAGTATTCATCAGATTTATCCATTTTAAGGTATTCTATACGGTAATATTCCGGGCGAACTTTTCCGATGTGTTTTGTATCAATAACTTTACCTGCTTCAGAATCGTTGATTGTCACCACATAAAAATCCAAGGGCTGAGGAAGTTTATTAATTACCTGAAGGGCCACAGAATCTTCCACAATTCCCACAGCACTTTTCTTGATAAACCAATAGGTAAAAATGGAAATCGAAAAAATGACGGCAACAATACGAAACAGTTTTGCCCACTCGGCACCTTTTCCTCTTTTAATTTTAGATAAAAAAAGAGAAATCACCAAAGCCCAGAAAATCGCCAGAACAATGAATACCATATTGCAAAGATACTTATTTTAACGAGGTGTCCAGAAGAATATCAGCCGACATTCCATTCTTTGTAAAACTGGTCGAGAAACTGAAGCATGAAATTGTGTCTTTGGGCTGCCATTTCTTTTCCTTTTTTTGTATTCATCAGATCTTTCAGCAGCAGCAGCTTTTCGTAGAAATGGTTAATGGTAGTGCCGTCGGATTTTTTATATTCTTCTTTAAACATATTTAGCTTGGGCTTACTTTCCGGATCGTACATCAGGTTATTTTTAAATCCGCCGAAATTAAATGTCCTTGCAATTCCTATTGCACCAATGGCGTCAATCCTGTCTGCATCCTGTACGATTTTCAGCTCAACAGGAAGTTTTTCCGGAGCTTCTGCCCTGTTTTTAAATGAAATATTCCTAATGATAAATACAACCTTTTCAATAATATCTTCAGAGGCGTGCTGGTTTTCCAGAAATTCACGAGAAACTTTCAGAGCGAGCGTTTCATCGCCATTATGAAATTTTGGATCGGCTATATCGTGCAGCAGCGCTGCTAACTCAACCACTTCGATATTGCATTCTTCCGTTTCGGCAATTTTTTTAGAAAGCTTCCAGACTCTTTCAATATGATACCAATCGTGCCCGGCTTCGGCGCCTTTCAGTTTTTCTTTTACAAATTCTACGGTGTTTTCAATAAGATTCTCCATTTATATCAATTCATTTAAAATAATATTCCAGAGCTTCTTGTTGTAGCTTCTGAAAAAATTAATGTGCCCTATTTCGCCTTTATCAGATTCGGATATTTTGATCAGCCTGTAAACAGGTTTAAGATTGGGATAGGTATCATTCAGAAGACTTTTCACGCCTTTTTCAGTAAGCCACACATCATCTTCCGCCCTTATTACCAATACTTTTTGTGATAATATTTTAGAATAATCATCAATTTTATCCAATAATCCATTGGTCGATTTCCTGTTTAAAATTAAGGTTCTCCAGTCATATGCGCAATTTTTTGGAAGACTTTCTCCCAATCCGAACCAATGCGCAGGGAAATATCCTAATAATGATGTAGTTAACGGCTGCACAATTCCGAACCCCAGATAGGCTTCTATTTTTGTCCTGAATTTTAAGTTTCCGACAAAGGCATTCTGAGTTCCTACAAAAACAAATTGCTCAAAAATCTCCGAATCTTTATTCATTCCCAAAATTAATGCTCCTACAGAATGGCCAAGGCAATATTTTTTATAGCCATTAAAATGAAGCTTACTATATTCAGTAATAGCTTTAAAATCTTTGGAACCCCAGATTCTCATGGAAGCTTTGAAATTTTTCATTTTCTTTGGTTTTGATAATCCGATTCCACGATAGTCATACGTTATAACCGTAAAACCATTTTCAGCAAAATATCGGGCAAAAGAAAAGTATACCTGCTGTCTTACTCCTGTCGCAGAATTGATAAGCAGAAACTTACCATTACTATGTTCCGGTAAAAACAAATGAGCCGTAATAACAGTATTATCCTGTGTTGTAATGAGTACATTCTCCATAAAATAAAGAAAAATCCACTATAAAAGTGGAAATTTTAGTTTGAATATACATGTAGTTTAATAACTTTCGATATGTGGCAAATAGTTTATGAAACAAAATCTGCTAATCTGGGAAGGCCGGTTTGTGATCCTTTTTTCGCTGAGACTCTTGCCGAAACTTCATTCCCGAATTTCACGCAATCATTAATATCATTGTTATGACATAATGCAATGGAGAATCCGACCGTAAAGGCGTCTCCCATTCCCATTTTATAAATGGTGCTGTCTTTTTCATTCCTGCAGTATTTCATTTCGGTCCCGTCAAAATAAACGGTAGAATTAATATGATCCCTAACAAAAACTTTATTGAAATATTTTTTAAGGATTTCCTCTCTCTGATCTTCCCCGAAAAGGATATGAAGTTCATTGCTTTTTACTATAATAAAATCTAAATTCTCAACAATTTCTTCTGAAAGCCTTTGTGCGGGAGAAGCATACAACCCAACCTTTTTACCGTATTTTTTAGCTTTTTTAACCGTAAAATCAACCACCTCCATAGAAATTTCAAGCTGAAGAAGGATCAGATCGGCTGTCTCAAAATACCGATCCGCAGATTGTACATGCTCCGTATTTAAATAATTATTGGCTGCTGGTACCACCACAATAGCTGAACTTCCCTGTGACGCCGTAACGTAAGCTGTTCCGCTTGCATCATATTCTGTTTCAAAAACGAAATCGACATTCACGTTTTCTTTAATTAAGTTTCTCATAATCTGCTGTCCCACGGGATCCTGCCCCACACAACCGATGAAATACACGCTTGCGCCCAGCCTGGCCGTTCCTACCGCCTGATTGGCTCCCTTTCCGCCAAAAAAACTCTCAGAATGGTTAGCAATAACGGTTTCATTTTTTCCGGGTACTTTTTCCGTTTCCAGGACAAGATCTATAGAAGAGCTTCCTACAACGATTATTTTGGGTTGTTCTGATGTAAAATTCATTGCCTTTAATAAATTTTAATATTTGTGTTTAATTTAAGCTAATTATTTAAATCTAAGTAATTTCTATAAATTCAGTTACGATTTTCACGGGCATCCGGTTTTTACCATAAGCAACATAGCTTGCATAAAATCCTTCCCCGTATCCTGTTTCAAAGGCAAAAATAGTTCCAGGATGGCTTTCTGAGGGCTTTAAGAATGCAAACTGATCAATAGCTCCTTTTTCATCAAAGAAATATTCATGGAAAAATTCTTCATAAATCCCCATAAAATCTGCTCCTTTGCTGTGATATAACCGCTGTTCCAGTTCGTTAAGACTGCTTTGCGTATCGGCATCCATAAAGCATCCCATCCCGCTTTCCACAGGATATCCGAACACTTCATCTTCCGACAGCTCTTTTATATTTTGTCCTTCTGTGGTGGCAAGTTCCCAGGCTGAAACTTCTTCCTGGCTGAAAATGATTTCGGCATAAGCTACACAATTGCTTTCCCTTTCCTTATGAAGCAAAACGGGGAAATCACCTTTCGGAAATACCGTCGTAAACGGTTTCATATCATTGGTAATTAAGGGATCACAAGCAACAAGACTGCCGCTTGAAAGGTATATTCTCCCAACCTCAAAACTTTCCAGCAAAGGACTTTCAACAAAGTTTCTGGAGAATAGCTTTTTTATGTTTTCGATGTGTGTCATTTAATTTTGAAACCTTCAAGGTTTTAAAAACCTTGAAGGTTTGTCTGTTTATAAAGTTTTTAATTTTTCTTCCAGAATGGCAATCTTATCAAGCGCATCTTTTTGTTTTTTGCGCTCTACTTCTACGATTTCCGGTTTTGCGTTGGCTACAAACTTTTCGTTGGAAAGTTTTTTATCTACAGAAATTAAAAATCCTTTCAGGTATTTTAATTCTTCTTCTGTTTTCGCTTTTTCTTCTGCTAAATCTAAGTTTTCACTTAAAGGAATTGATATTTCTGTTGCGCCCACTAAAAATGTAAAGCTTGGCTTATCTGTTTTTGTTCCGAAATGAATTTCTGAAACATTCGCTAATTTTTTAATAACAGCCTCGTTCGCAAATGCTGAAGCATTGGTATAAATTTCTGCAGTTTCTCTTGGTGAAATTCCTTTTGTCTGACGGTAGTTTCGTACTCCGGAAATCACTTCTGATGCTGTTTCAAAGTTTTTAATAATATCTTCATTAAATGCTTCTGCCTTCTTTTGTTGAGCAATGACCAAAGCTTCGCCAGCATTTCTTTTGGAAATAACCTGCCACAATTCTTCTGTGAGGAATGGCATAAAAGGATGAAGCAGCTTCATCAGTTCCTCAAATAATCCAATTGTTTTATTATAAACTTCTTTTGAAATTCCTTCACCATAGTTTGGCTTAATTGCTTCCAGATACCATCCGCAGAAATCGTCCCATATCAGTTTATAAATCAAATGCAATGCATCAGAAATCCTGAATTTTTCAAACTGATCATTAATCTCAGCAATGGTTTTATTTAATTTATTTTCAAACCATTCGATGGTCTGAGTTTCTGTTGAATTGGCGGGTTTATCTTCATGATTCCACATGTTGATCAGTCGGAAAGCATTCCAGATTTTCGTCATGAAGTTTCTTCCCTGAAGCATTAAATCTTCGTCAAAAAGAAGGTCATTTCCGGCTGCAGAACTTAATAAAATTCCCACCCGAACTCCATCTGCTCCATACTTATCCATTAATTCCAGCGGATCCGGTGAATTTCCTAACGATTTAGACATTTTTCTTCTCTGCTTATCTCTTACAATTCCTGTGAAATAAACATTTTTGAAAGGAACTTCTTTTCTGTATTCCAACCCTGCCATAATCATTCTTGCCACCCAGAAGAAAATAATATCGGGCCCTGTTACCAGATCTGATGTCGGGTAATAATAGTTAATGTCTTTATTTTCAGGATCTATTAAACCATCGAAAACCGACATGGGCCACAACCATGAGGAGAACCATGTATCAAGAGCGTCTTCGTCCTGTTTTAAGCTTTGGATTTCGAGTTCAGGGTTTTGAGTTTTCTCTTTGGCTAAAGCCAAAGCTTCTTCGATGGTCTCTGCAACTACAAAATCATTTTCTCCGTCTCCATAATAAAAGGCCGGAATCTGCTGTCCCCACCAAAGCTGTCGGGAGATATTCCAGTCGCGGATGTTTTCCATCCAGTGTTTGTAGGTATTTTTGAATTTTTCAGGATAAAATTTAACCTCATCATTCATTACAACATCCAAAGCCGGTTTTGCAATTTCAGACATTTTCAGGAACCACTGTACAGAAACTTTAGGCTCAATCACCGCACCTGTTCTTTCCGAAGTCCCTACTTTATTCACATAATCTTCAGCTTTCAACAGAAGATCTTTTTCTTCTAATTCTTTAGCAATCTGTTTTCTTACCTCGAATCTGTTTTTTCCGGAATAATGTAAGCCATGCTCATTTAAATTACCGTCATCGTCCAGCGCATCAATCATCTGCAGATTGTGCTTTTGTCCGATTTCGTAATCATTGATGTCGTGAGCCGGCGTAATTTTCAAAGCTCCGGTTCCGAATTCGATGTCTACATATTCATCTTCAATAACCGGAATGGCTCTGTTAACAATCGGAACAATAACTTTTTTACCTTTCAAATGCGCATATCTTTCATCATTCGGATTGATACACACGGCAGTATCCCCAAAAATCGTTTCGGGGCGTGTTGTAGCTACCGAAAGAAATTCTTCAGAACCTTCGATTTTATATTTAAGGAAGTATAATTTTCCGTTTTGCTCTTTAAAGATTACCTCTTCGTCAGAAATATTGGTTTTTGCTTCCGGGTCCCAGTTTACCATTCGGTAACCACGATAAATGAGTCCTTTATTGAATAAATCAACAAAAGATTTAATAACCTGTTGGGAAAGTTTCGGCTCCATTGTAAAACGGGTTCTGTCCCAGTCGCAGGAACATCCGAGTTTTTTAAGCTGCTCAAGGATGGTACCTCCGTATTTATCAGTCCATTCCCAGGCGTGTTTTAAAAACTCTTCTCTTGTAATATCTGATTTATTGATTCCTTCAGACTTCAGTTTGGCCACAACCTTTGCTTCGGTAGCAATGGAAGCATGATCTGTTCCCGGTACCCAGCAGGCATTGAAACCCTGCATTCTTGCACGGCGGACCAGAACATCCTGAATGGTATTGTTCAGCATATGCCCCATGTGCAAAATCCCCGTAACGTTGGGCGGAGGAATTACAACAGTGTAAGGCGGCTTATCATTAGGCTCTGAATGGAAGTATTTGTTTTCCAACCAGTAGTTGTACCACTTTTGTTCTGTTTCCTGTGGATTGTACTTTTCTGAAATCTGCATAAATTCTATTACTTTATTTACAATTTGCAAAAATAGTCTAAAGAAAAAAAATTTGAAGTATGAATTAAAATAATTTTTAACTTTGTTTCTCAAAATTTATCTAACAACGTATTTAATATTCAAGAATATGAAAAAATTAATTGCAGGAATTGCTTTATTCGGAACATTCGCATTGGCATCTGCACAAACGATCACGTTTGACAAAACTACTTATGACTACGGTAATGTGAAGCCTAGTTCAGACGGTATCAGATTTT
Organism: Chryseobacterium salviniae; assembly: GCF_035819015.1. Taxonomy (NCBI): domain Bacteria; kingdom Pseudomonadati; phylum Bacteroidota; class Flavobacteriia; order Flavobacteriales; family Weeksellaceae; genus Chryseobacterium; species Chryseobacterium salviniae. The sequence continues at coordinate 65,667 of NZ_JAYLAA010000059.1, forward strand.
TCACAGTAACAAATACTGGTGATAAGCCTCTTATCCTTTCAAACGTAAAAGCATCTTGTGGATGTACAACCCCTGAATTCAGCCAGGACCCTATCATGCCGGGAAAATCTGCTAAAATTAAGGTTGGATATAATACAGCCATCAATGGTGGATTCAACAAAATGATCGAAGTATTTTCCAATGATCCTGTGAACAGCAGAAGTGTAATCTACATCAAAGGAAATGTAGATCCAAACGCCCCGGATCCAAAACCTTTAACTCCTGCTGAGCTGAAAGCTAAAGCCAAGGAAGAGAAAAAAGCGGCAAAAGCTGCGAAGAAAGAGGCAAAAAAAGCTGCGAAGGCTGCCGCTAAAACTGCTGCATAATGGTAAAATCTCTACTACAATAATGGAAACCGCCTCAATGAGGCGGTTTTTTTATTACATTTATATAAGGTTTGGCTGAAGTTTAGATATGAGTTTAATGTTTAATGTTTAATGTTTAATGTTTAATGTTTAATGTTTAATGTTAATCTTTTATCTTTTATCTTTTATCTTTTAATAACTATAAAAAATATGGACACTAATTTCTCAGATGATTTTTTAGTAAATAGAAAATTTTCAATCAAAAAAACTTCAACTCGATATAAAGGAAAGCTCACAAAAGAAGAAGGTGAGCAACTGCTCATTCTTGAAAAGATAAAGCTTCGTGAGCTTCAGGAAAAACTGTATTCCGACGGCAGCCAGTCTATTCTGATTGTTCTTCAGGCCATGGATGCAGCTGGCAAGGACAGCCTTATTGAGCATGTTTTCGGTGGGGTAAATCCTCAGGGATGCCACGTTACCAGCTTTAAAACACCAAGCTCAAGAGAGTATTCGCATGATTTTTTATGGAGACACTATCTCGCACTTCCCGCAAAGGGCATGATTGGTATTTTCAACCGTTCCCATTACGAAAGCGTGCTCGTTTGTAAAGTACATCCGGAATATAACCTGAATGAAAAAACATGGAAATCCGTAAAAGATTTTGATAAAAAATTCTGGGAAAACCGTTATGAAAGTATCCGAAATTTTGAGAAACACCTTACCGAAAACGGAACTACCATCGTGAAAATATTTTTACACGTTTCTAAAGATGAACAGAAAAAAAGGCTTCTCGACAGGATCAACGAACAGGAAAAAAACTGGAAATTTTCGGCTGCCGATCTCCCCGAACGTGCCTTATTCAGCAAATATATGGAATGCTATGAGGAAGCCATTAATGAGACTTCCAAAGATGATGCGCCATGGTATGTAATTCCGGCAGATGATAAGTGGTTTGCAAGAGTCGCAGCGATAAAGATTATTATTGAAACTTTGGAGAAAATGAATTTGCAGTATCCCAAATTGTCTGAAGAAGACCGCAAAGATTTAGAGGAAGCAAAAAAACAACTGGAAAGTGAATAATTCAGCAAGAAAGAGGTAGGATTAAAATATTTACGCTCTAAAACTTCCGGCTTCCAACCTCCAGTTTTAAAAAACACGAGAAAATCTGTAAGCCGGATTCTGTACTTCCGGAGAAGTGCCTGTTATTTATCTACGTCTTACATTGCTGCAAGACTTTAGCTGATTACCCCTCGGCTTTCAGAGCGAGCAACTCCTATTTTCATTACTGAAAAGAACCGATATACTTATCATTGCACCACAAAGAGTTTACCTGATTTCACTACAGCCGAACTGTACATCCTTTCTGTTGCACTTGTCCTACCCTCACGGGTGACGGATGTTATCCGCTTTGCTGCTCTATGGTGTCCGGACTTTCCTACCTCCCGAAAACGGGAAATCAACAAGCCGACTTTCTCGTGGCTGCAAAGATAGATAATTTGAAAATTCGGCAATGTGATAATTTGAAAATTTTTATCTCCAAGAAAATCTTACATTGGTTTGACGTTATTCATTCATTTTCAAATTACTTAATTTTCAAATTCTCAAATTATATCATATCTTCGTAGCACTAAACTACACATCCACATTGGCCTCAAAGGAAAAAGAATTTGCGCAGCTTATCAAGGATAATCAGGGTCTGATTATAAAGGTTTCGCGTCTATATACCAATTCTTTGGAGGATGAAGAAGATCTTTTTCAGGAAATTGTGTTACAATTATGGAGAAGTTATGACTCATTTAAAGGAAATTCTAAAATTTCTACGTGGATGTACCGTGTAGCGCTCAATACAGCCATTACCCTTTTCAGAAAAAAAGCCAAAAGCCTGCCTACGAATGAACTAGATATCAATCATGCCGATTTTATCGAAGATGATGATGAAAAGCAACAGCAGGTATCACTTTTGTATACTGTAATAAAAACGCTTCCTAATGTGGAAAGAGCGATTGTAATGATGTATCTGGATGATTTGCCTTACAAGGATATTGCAGAAAACCTCGGCATTACCGAAGTTAATGCGCGTGTGAAAATGAACAGATTAAAGAAAACCCTTAAAGAAAAGATGGAAAAATATGCCTGAATTTGATTTAGACAGCTTTAAGAAGACTTGGCAGGAACAACCTGTTCAGAAGAAATACGACGATAATGAAATCCTACAGATGCTCAACAGGAAATCGCGGAATTATGTGAAGTATATTTTCTGGATCAGCGTGGCTGAATTTTTACTGTTCTCGGTAATAGGAATCTTTTATTTCTTTCAGAATGAAGAAGACAACGGCTTTCTCAATATCCTGGAAAAACTGGGCGCACAGAAAACTCCTCAGATTGAGAGCAGATTCGATACTATTTACTGGATCCTGAAAATATCTAGTCTTATTGTTACCGCTTATTTTGTTTTAAAATTTTATCAAAATTATCGCAAAATCAGAATTGAAGAAAACCTCAAAGGATTAATTACAAGAATTCTTACTTTCAAAAAAACCGTTAACGCATTTATTTTAATCAGCATTATTTTACTGGTTGCTTTTACTTCTATCTTTACTATTTTCATATTTTATTCTTTAAATGCTCAAAATGTTGAACCTAAAAGCTCAGAGCTGACCATCTTTATTGTGGGAATCATTATTACAACTGCATTTTCAGTGTTGCTGATCTGGCTTTATTACAGATTGGTGTACGGAATTATTATGAGCAAACTTGATAAAAATCTTAGGCAGCTGCGGGAGATCGATTTGCAGGAGGGTTAATATGTATTAATAATTAGAAGATATAAAAAAAAGCACTTCATCACGAAGTGCTTTACTATTTATTTTAAAGTTCTTTTCTCAATCTTGCCACCGGAATATTGAGCTGCTCACGGTACTTGGCAATTGTTCTTCTGGCAATATTATAGCCCTGCTCCTTAAGAATGAGTACCAACGCATCATCGGTGAGGGGTTTTCTTTTATTTTCCTTGCTGATAACTTCCTGCAGATGAGTTTTGATTTCTTTTGTGGAAACTTCCTCTCCATCGTCATTGGTAAGACTGTCTGAAAACAGGTCTTTGAGATAAACAATTCCGTTGGGTGTATCAGCGTATTTGCTTTTTACTACCCTTGAAATCGTAGAAATATCAAATCCTGTAATGTCGGCAACATCTTTCAGGATCATTGGTTTCAAAGATTTTTCATCACCTGTAATGAAATAATCTTTCTGGAATTTTACAATAGCCGTAATCGTCTGTAACAAGGTATTCTGGCGCTGATTAATCGCATCGATATACCATTTGGCAGCATCCAGCTTTTGCTTGATGAATAACGCCGCCTGCTTATGTTCAGACGAATTTTTATCGTGAGAGTAGGTTGTCAGGATATCTTTATATTCTTCAGAAACCCTTAAAGTAGGAGCATTCTTGCTGTTCAGCATAGGAACTACCTGCCCATCTTTTACCTGGATTACAAAATCAGGAATAATTTCCTGGTTGATGGTAATTGTTTGCGTATCAAAGTTCCCTCCTACTTTCGGGGATAATTTTGAAATTTCGTCCAGTGCATCTCTCAAATCCTCTTCTTCAATATCATATTTCTGAATGATCTTGTTGTAATGCTTGTTGGTAAGCGCATCAAACTGATACCTTAGAATATTGGCTGCGAGAGAAACCGCTTTATCAGAGCTTACTTTCTTTTCGATCTGTAAAAGCAGGCACTCCTGAAGTCCTCTTGCGCCCACACCCGGCGGATCCAGCTTTTGGATATAATTTTCGAGAATATCTTCTACTTTTTCCTTAGTTGTATAAATTCCCTGTGAAAAGGCCAGATCATCAACAATCGATTTTATTTCCCTTCTGAGATAACCATCCGTATCTAAATTACCGATAAGATATTCCGCAATTTTTTCATCTTCTTCACTGATGTTTACCAGATGGATCTGCTCCAGAAGATAGTCGTAAAGGGACTGCCCTTCCGTTAAAAGGCTTTCGTTATCAAACTCTTCGTCGTCCGGAGAGTAGTTGCTGGATGCTGTTTTATAGCTTGGCTCGTCGTCGTAAAGATATTGGTCTACATCAAAATCCGTTTCAATGCTTTCCGTACCCTCACTTTCGTAAGAGTCTTCCAGAGAAGAGAAATCATCCTCTTTAGATTCTTCTTTTACAATTTCCAAGGCAGGATTTTCTTCCAATTCTCTTTCGAGCTCCTCTTCAAATTCCAGGGTGTGAAGCTGGATCAGCTTCATCAATTGGATCTGCTGAGGTGCCAACTTCTGTCCTAATTTGAGTTGTAAGTGTTGTTTAAGCATAGTACCAGATAGTATTTAACATAACATATTGCACGAATTTAGGAAAAATATTTTGATAAAAATAAATTTTAGCACGATTTTTGCATTACAAGTTCCATAATAAGCTATTTAAAATAAACAGAAAAGCCCTGATCAATTTTTGTCAGGGCTTTTTCATTATTTATATTTCCAATGTATCCGGGTTTCTTCTGTGGTCTCAAAAAGCAAGAATTTCAACAGTATTTTCAACGACTCTCTAGTAGACAGAAAAATTTTTATCAATCAGTACATATCGTATTCCTTCAATTTCGGATAATGTACCGATGTGTGGACTTTGGGAAATAAGCTTTTCTTTCTTTTCAACCTCGATTCGTAACTTCTGGAATATTTCTGAGAAGAGTTATGAAAATTCCAATAATTTAAAGTATCAGCAAAAGAAAGCAAAGCTTTTCTGGTCCACCTTATTTGAAACATTGATTCAAAATTTCTTTAACTTCTTCATCTGTAGCAAACTCTCCTCGGTCTGCCTGCTCAATACCTTCAAGCAAACGCTTTTTCTGCCATTGCGTAAGCTTTCCTTCTTTTTCAATCTCGAAATTAATTTTTAATTCCTTTAAAAGTGCCTTTAGCAGATTGATCTGATTTTCATTATCCGTATGTATTGTAATCGTGCTCATTTCCAAAATTTTAGTAAAGTTAATAAAAAAATCCTTCCGTTTTGTTCGGAAGGATTTCAGTATTTTAAGAATATTTTTTAGAATTCTGCATTCTTAGGCGTTCTCGGGAAAGGAATTACATCTCTGATATTCGTCATTCCCGTTACGAAAAGTACAAGCCTTTCTAATCCCAATCCGAAGCCTGCGTGCGGAACGGAACCGAACTTTCTGGTATCCAGATACCACCAAAGTTCATGCTCATCAACATGCATATCTTCCATTTTCTGCTTTAATATATCCAGCCTTGCCTCTCTTTCGGAACCACCGATAATTTCACCGATTCCCGGGAAGAGAACATCCATTGCCGCTACGGTTTTACCATCTTCATTAAGCTTCATATAGAATGCTTTGATTTCTTTCGGATAATCAAACAAAACTACCGGGCTTTCAAAATGTTTTTCCACCAGATATCTTTCGTGCTCAGACTGAAGATCAGTTCCCCATTTTTCAACCGGATAGGCAAATTTCCCTTTTTTATTTTCTTTAGAGTTTAATAAAATCTCAATCGCTTCCGTGTAAGAAACTCTCTTGAAACGTTTGGAAACCACATTTTCAAGCTTTTCAATAAGGCCTTCTTTCGCTCTTTCTTTTTCCGGTTTTGGTTTTTGCTCTTCCGCAAAACGTTTGTCTAAGAAATCAAGATCATCTTTGCAGTTATCCAAAACGTATTGAATCACGTATTTCAGGAAATCTTCTGCAAGATCAATATTATCTTCAAGGTTATTGAAAGCCACTTCCGGCTCAATCATCCAGAATTCTGCAAGGTGTCTTGTCGTGTTTGAATTTTCAGCACGGAATGTCGGACCGAAAGTATAAATTCTTCCCAATCCCATTGCCGCCGTTTCTCCTTCCAGCTGTCCGGAAACCGTTAAGTTGGTCTTTTTTCCGAAGAAATCCTGAGCAAAATCAATGTCTCCCTGCTCGTCTCTCGGAATATTATTTAAATCAAAGTTGGTCACTCCAAACATTTCTCCGGCTCCTTCTGCATCGGCACCCGTAATCACAGGTGTGTTGATATAAAAGAACTGGTTTTGGTTAAAGAACGAATGGATGGCAAAACTCACCGCATGACGCACTCTGAACACCGCTCCGAATAAATTGGTTCTGAATCTTAAATGCGCCTGCTCTCTTAATGTTTCCAGCGAGTGTTTTTTAGGCTGAAGGATGGTTTTATCTCTTTCTTCCGTATAGTTGTCTCCTAAAATAGTAATTTTCTTCGCAAGGATTTCAACAGCCTGTCCGGCTCCCTGGCTTTCCACCACTTCTCCTACAATTTTAAGGGAAGCTGCAGTACTTATTTTGGAAATGATATCTTCATCGAAATTTTCGAAATCAACAACAATCTGCAAATTATTGATCGTAGAACCATCATTTAAGGCAATGAAACGATTGGCACGGAATGTTCTTACCCATCCGTAAACCGTAATATCATGATGTAATACTTTCTTGTAATCCTCCAGGATTTCCTTAATTGTCTGCTTTTTCATTTGTTGATTCAATTTTTTGTGTAAAAATTAATGAGTGCAAAGGTACAAAAAACAGGACAATATAAAGATTACCCTGTTTTAATTATATCAATTATTTAAAGTAATAATGTAGCCCTATATTATCAGTTAAATAAAACTGACTTTCTCCGCTGCTTACCTTTTCTGATTTTCCAGGCATGCCAAGAACTCGGAACATCATATTGCCATTTCGGGAGAATCAGGATAATAAGAATCACATCAACATGAGCAATAAATCCGAGAACAACTGTCATATAAAATGACCATCCAGCCTGTTGAAATCCAATAAGGTAAGTAAATGAAATGGGCAGACTAAGTCCCCACATTTTTGACAAAAAGGCATGGGTACAGGTTTCTTTTCCGAATTTCAGCCAGCTTACGATATAACATAAAGTTTCCATTCCAAGAATTATAATAATGCCAATCCATTCATTTTTTATTAAATTCGGATTTAAAAAATAAGCAGCCAATCCCAACGACAGCCAGAATATCATATCGGTCTGACTATCAAGCCTTCTTAATTTCTCAGACGAAACTCCGGTTTTCCGGGCGATTATTCCATCGAAAATATCGGTTATCAAACCGAAGTACATCAATATCAAAATTAACAACCGGGATTTTTCACCCATAAAATAAGATAACGAAAGAATGACAGGTGCAAGGATAAATCGTAAAGCGATTAAAATATAAGGTATTGTTTTCATGGTTTTTGTTTTTCAAAAGTTAAACTATAATGTGAGGTTTTCCAATCGCTCATCACTATCAATATGCCGTTGCAGAAAAAATAATTAGACTGGACACTCAAATTGTTGTTTTCATCAAGTGTAAAGCGTGACTTCTGAATGTTCCACCCACCAAAAATTAACGGAATTCCATCCAGCATAAACCGCTTTTCTTTCAAATAAACAAATCCATCCTTCTTTAAGGTCACTTTTAAATTTTTATCTGTCAGTAACTTTTCTGCATCGTAAGTTTTCATATTTAACATTCTTTTATTTACTGCTTTTAATTCAATCTTCAAATCTTTTTCTTCATGTTTTTCTTTGAAATTAAACATTCGGGTATTCCTGTCAAAAACATCGGTAAGACTTCTTACATAAAAGCCACTCCCGGAAGAAGCATAATTATGATAAGTTCCGTTAATAAAATTCAGATCATTTTTTTTGAAATTATCATTAACTAATTTTCTGTCATTGAAAGTTGCACAGTCGCATAAAAGCACTAAGCTTCCTAAATAAAAAAGTATTTTTTTCATAATTATTATCTAAAACTATACTTCAAAAGTATCGGATAAAAACACTAAACTAAATGCGAAAAGAAATTAAAATAAATTTCTAAATTTGTGAAAACCGCAAAATATGCATCAGGAACTTTTACTCAGGCAGATCCGTAGAAAAATAGGCGATAAATCTTTGAACGATGAGATTGCCAATATTCTCAACATAAGCTACGATGCGGCGCACCGAAGAACTTCACTGAAAGCCAAATTCAGCTTTGAAGAAGCAATGGAACTGGCCAAATATTTCCAGATTTCTTTAGATCAGTTTCAGGGTTCTGATCATCAGATTGTAGTGAGAAAAACTTCAGCCGTAACCCAAACGGGCGACCTGGATTTTTTTTTCAGAAATAACCTGAAGGTTTTTGAAAATCTCCCGCTTAGCCATGAAATGACCATCTATTATTCTGCGAAAGATATACCGTTTTTTTACACACTTTCCGATACGCTGCTTGCTCGCTTTAAAATTTATGTATGGATGAATTTGCTGAATGCCAGGCAGGTATTCATCCCTTTTCTGGAATTTTCTCCGCCAGATTTTGAATGGAATACTAAAGAATTACGAAAAATATATGAAGAACAAAATGTGATTGAATTGTGGAACGACATGACCGTTTCCAGCGTTTTACAGCAAATTGTATATTATCATGAAACGGGACTTTTGAACAGGAATGAAGCCGGAATTATTTTGCAGGAACTAAAGGAATTAATAGAATATATCGAACAGAAGACTGAAAACAATCCGAAATTCCACCTCTATGAAAATGAACTGATGCATCTTTCTAATGACATCTTTTTTCATCATCCGCAGCAGTCTCTTTTTGCTATTCCCACCAATATGTTCGGATATCTATTAATTAATGATGAAAAAACCTGTAAAGAAACAAAGAATTATTTTGAGCATCAGATTCAAAACTCAAAGTCACTGAACACTTCCGGTAATCGCGACCGGAAAATATTCTTCAACAAAATGTATCTTCAGATTGAAGATTTAAAACACATAATTGCGCTATGAAAAATCTTCGCAACGGTGAGTTTTTCGGACAAACCACTGAAACTTTGCGCTTCGGGGGATTAACGATTACAGATACGGAATATACATACCCCTTCGTAGACTGGCATTATCACGAAAACCCTTATTTCACCTTCTTGCTGCAGGGAAATATGACTGAAGGTAATAAAAAAGAAGTATACGACTGCGCAGCCGGAACACTACTTTATCATCACTGGCAGGACTCGCACTACAATACAAAACCTGATGTGTTTACAAGGGGATTTCATATTGAAATTTCGGAAGATTGGTTTGAAAAATTTCAGCTTTCAAAAGATAAAACAGAAGGAAGCTTTAATATTAAAAATCCGGCAGTAAAGCTATTGATGTACCGTATTTTCAAAGAAACAAAAAGCATTGATAATTCCTG
>NZ_JAYLAA010000060.1:0-10342 GCF_035819015.1 Chryseobacterium salviniae
GGGGGGGGGCTGTTGCCCCCCCCCCAAAACTCATGAAAATTATAAAACAGGATGTCTCTCAAATTCCTTATTTCGATCAAATAAATATCGGTAGGTTGCCAGTTTTCTCGTAACGGTAGTGTCAAGATTTTCAGCAATTTTAATCATTTTAGGATTGAAATCGCCGATCCACTGCATTTCCGTGACTTTAAAATCAGTATGTTTCCTCAAATGCTGTGTTCCTTCCCAGATCATATAGCCTTCAATCCCTTTCTTCTGCCATTCCGGAACCACCCCGAAAACAAGGCCTACCATTTTTTCATTTTTCTTATATTTTTTAACCCATAAAAATTTAAGTTTTTGAAAAAAGCCAAATTTTCCGTTCATATATTTAAACCACTGATTCAGATCCGGAATATTCATCCACATGGCGATAGGTTTTTTCTTTTCATACACAAACCACGAAATGTGCTCATTGATAATAGGCTTCATGGTATTGAACATTTTCAGTGCCATAGATTCTTCCATGCGTTTCCCTTCACCATGAGCCGCCCAGGCTTTATTATAAATTTCCGTAAAATCTTTTGCGAATTTTTTCAGGGTATTTTTTTTCATGGGTTGTGCGGAAATATCGGGATTCCGTTGGTGCTTGGCATGCATCACCATAAAAACACGGGAAACATCTGCAAAAATGGGTCTTGAAAAACAGAGCTGTTCAAAATATACCCTGAATCCGTAATTTTCAAAAAGCTCCTTATAATAAGGAAAATTATAATTCATTCCATACAAAGGCTGCTCGAAGCCATCCGTCAGTACGCCCCAGAATTTATCCCGTTCCCCGAAATTAATGGAACCGTCCATCGCTTCCATCCCTCTTTGCTGAAGCCATTCTTTACAGCAGTCGAAAATAAAAGTTGCGGTTTTCTGATCGTTAATACAATCAAAAAAGCCGATTCCGCCGGTGGGCTGCTGCTGTTCGTAAAAATTGTTGATAAAAACGGCAACTCTTCCTACAGTCTCTTTTTTCTTATTTTTGAACAAGAACCGGGTGCATTCTCCATTCTGAAAAAATTTATTTTTCTCAGGATTAAAGATCTCATTAATATCCTTATCCAAAGGTCTGATATAATTAGGGTCGTATTGATAAAGTCTTGACGGAAATTCTAAAAATTCCCTCTCATGGGCTTTGGTTTGTACTTCTTCAGCAATAATCATAGCATGATCTGATGTTGGCGGCGAAAGATAATGTTTTTCGGCTAAATTAAATATGACGAACAGATTTTATCCGTATTTTTGTGCAAATTAAATAAAAATGGTTGATTTTACGGATAACGACGATGATATTTTCACGGGAAAAGAACATACGCCGATAAGGAGAGATGCTTTTGACAAATCACCGGAAGAAAAGATTGAAAAAATTACAGCGCTTTTCGGAGAAATTATGGAAACGCTCGGACTTGATATGACGGATGATTCCCTGAAAGACTCACCGCGACGGGTTGCAAAAATGTACGTGAACGAAATTTTCGGAGGGCTTCTTCCGGAAAATAAACCGGGGATTTCCACCTTTTCAAACAAATACAAATACCGCCAGATGCTGGTGGAAAAAGATATTACCGTATATTCATTCTGCGAGCACCATTTTTTGCCGATTATCGGAAGAGCGCACGTTGCGTATATTTCCAACGGTGAGGTAATTGGTCTTTCAAAAATCAACAGAATTGTAGATTACTACGCAAAAAGACCGCAGGTTCAGGAAAGGCTTACCATGCAGATTGTAGATGCCTTAAAAGAATCTTTGGGAACCAAAGATGTTGCCTGTATCATTGATGCAAAACATCTTTGCGTCAACTGCAGGGGAATAAAGGATACGGCAAGTTCAACTATTACCGCAGAGTTGAGTGGTATTTTCAGAACCAATCCTATTACAAGACAGGAGTTCCTTCATTATGTGGGAAGCCATGCGAAATTGGATTAATAAATTTAAATAATGATAAAATTTAAAAAAATATCAGATAAAATTTTCATCACGACAATTATTTGTTGTGAAAGATAGATCCTGAATTAAATTAAAAAATCATTTATTAATCATTAATTATCATTCATAAGAAAACATGCAACTAAAAATATACAACTCGCTTACCGGCGAAAAAGAAATATTTAAACCCATTTTAGAAGGAAATGTCGGAATGTACGTCTGCGGACCAACTGTTTACAGCAATGTACACTTGGGAAATGTGAGAACTTTCCTTTCCTTTGATTTTATTTACCGTAGCCTTACGCATCTCGGGTACAAAGTAAGATATGTAAGAAATATTACCGATGCAGGACATCTTACCGACGACGGAGATGTCAATAACGACAGATTCGTGAAGCAGACCCGCCTTGAAAAGCTCGAGCCTATGGAAATCGTACAAAAGTATACCGTGGATTTTCATAAAGTTCTGGAAATGTTTAACTTATTGCCTCCGAATATTGAACCTACCGCAACAGGTCATATTGTGGAACAGATTGAACTGACCCAAAAATTAATCGAAAGAGGATTTGCTTACGAAAGTAACGGCTCCGTCTATTTCGATGTGTTGGAATATAACAGACGAGGTCTGAATTATGGTGAACTATCCAAAAGAAATATAGAAGAACTTTTTGCCAATACCCGTGATCTGGATGGGCAAGGTGAAAAGAAAAACCCACAGGATTTTGCGCTTTGGAAAAAAGCTTCCCCCGCACACATCATGAGGTGGAATTCTCCCTGGGGAGAAGGTTTTCCGGGATGGCACCTTGAATGTACAGCAATGAGTACAAAATATTTGGGAGAAACGTTCGATATTCATGGCGGAGGAATGGATTTGAAATTTCCGCATCACGAATGTGAAATTGCACAGGGAAAAGCCTGCAACGATGCAGCTCCGGTAAACTATTGGATGCATGCCAATATGCTAACCATGAATTCTCAGCGTATGAGCAAATCTACAGGAAATTATATTCTTCCGATGCAGCTGGTAACCGGTGAAAATGATTTCTTCGAAAAGCCTTTCCATCCGTCTATTGTACGTTTCTGCTTTCTGCAGGCGCATTACAGAAGTGTTCTGGATATTTCAAATGATGCGATGCTGGCCAGCGAAAAAGGATTTATCAGGTTAATGGAAGCCGTTAAACTTTTACAATCAATCACTCCGAATGATGAAAAACAATCCGGTTTTAATATAGAAGAATGGAAAAATAAAGCGTATGATGCATTAACCGATGATTTTAACTCTCCTATTCTCATCGCACATTTATTTGAAGCGGTAAAGTATATTTTTGCATTGAATGATGGAAAAGAAACCATTTCAACAAAAGACCTGGAAGACTTAAAATCTACATTAAATGCTTTGATATTCGATGTCTTAGGACTTCAGGCGATTGAAGAAAATAACAATGAAAAACTGGATCAGACATTGAAGGTTTTAATTGAATTAAGAAATCAGGCAAGAAAATCAAAGAATTTTGAGCTTTCAGACCAGATTCGTGACCGGCTTCTTGCGGAAGGCATCGAGCTGAAAGACGGAAGAGACGGAACAACATACGTCTTGAATTAAATATAAAGTTTTAACTTAAATAGATCTCCGTAGGTTTGCGGGATTGAGCAGAGGATTTTCAATCTGCACAATCTGTAAAATCTGCGGGATTTTTTTATGCAGCAATATAATTACTCTAAAAAAATTAATTTAAAATTTTATTAACATCTTAATTTTTTGTAAAATCAATTCAAAAAATGCGTAACTTAGTCATAATAAAATGATTAAAAATTAAAATTTATAGACTATGAAAAAACATTTATTCCCTTTATTTTTGGTGTTTATCGGTATTAACGCTTCTGCGCAGCAGGATTTTTTTGCACTTGTCGGCAAAGACACTCCGAATATTATTTTTAATGATTTCCGTGCTGTTGATGCAAACAATGGTATTTCGGGAGAAACGATTTTTACGGAAACTTCTTCTGCAAAAGTTTTTTCCCAAACCAGAAACGGTGCGGTTACGGAAGATAAGAATACGTATAATAATGCTCAGGCTGTAAATATGGCAACGCTGGCCTATGATGCATCCAATAACAATCTGGTGTATATGCCGATGTTTTCCTCAAACATTTATGTTTTAAATGCGAAAACACGTGAAATAACATTGGTTGAAAATAATGTGGCACGCGTAACGGCCTGCGATATCAATTCTCATTTTACAAGAATGGCGACGGGTTATGATGGAAGTATTTACGCAATTAATAACGTGGGTACACAGTTTATTAAAATAAGCAAAACGGGAAATCAATATTCGGTAACTGACCTGGGGATTATCACAGATGATGCTTCCAATGGGAAAAGTTCTTTTACTGTAATGGAAACCGGTTTTGGAGGTGATATGATTGCTGACGCCGAAGGTAACTTTTATGTATTTTCCGCCTCGGGAAATGTTTTTAAAGTGGTGACCAAAGAATTAAGGGCCAGATTTATCGGTAAAATTTCAGGAATTCCGGATAATTATTCAGTAAACGGTTCTGCAGTTAATTCTAAAGGAAATGTTGTTGTTGCAAGTGCAAAAGGTGGCTCATTATACGAAGTTGACCTGAATACGCTTCAGGCAAAACAGCTTCCGGGAGAACAAAATCTTCATATTTATGATCTGGCAAGCAAATATTTCGCAAATGACAAAGCGGTTTCAGCAAATGTTTTTGCAAATATTGATATCTATCCTACAAGAGTAGATGAAAAATTAATCAACATTAACGTTAATGATAAATCGGTAAAAGGATCTGTAAAACTTAATATTTTTGATCTTTCCGGCAAGAATGTACTGACACAGTCTTTATCTGTAAAAGACGGCTTTTCGAGACAGCAGGTTTATCTCAGAAATCTTGTAAGCGGAGCATATCTGGTAAACATTACGGATGCATCCGGAAAAGTGCTGCTCAACAAAAAAATTGTAGTGACAGAATAATCTTTATCTTTACAAAAATTCAAACCTTTTCAAATATTTGAGAAGGTTTTTTTAATGAATATTTGATATTCAATAAGTTTTATTTTTCGATATTATAATGTATTTTTATAAAAAAATGTAAATGAAGATATACTTTAATGTAGGGTACAGTACAAAAGTCGGAGAAAGGCTTCAGCTTATTATCGGCGAAGAAGATGCTGTATCACAGACTCATCCTATGTTTTATGAAGAAAACGGACAATGGAAATGTGAGGTCGATTATTTTTCAAAATCTATTTCTTATCAGTATCAGCTTGTAGACGAAAGAGGAAATATGCTGCGTGAAGAATTTGTTCCGCACCGCTTTAATTTTCCTCACAATTATAAAGAATTTGTCATTTTTGATCAGTGGAACAACAAAAATTTTCCTGAAAACTATCTCAATAATAAAATTCTTTACAACAAGCTGAATACATTTAAGCCCGAAAAAATATCGGTTTTAAAAAAACATACCCACTTATTCAGGATTGAAGCGCCAATCTATAATCCGGACTGGGCGATTGTGCTTTTTGGAAGCACAGCTTCTCTCGGAAATTGGAATTATGATAAAGCTATTCACCTGTCGCAGACGGATTTCGGCATCTGGGAAACTTCAGTGGAAATCCCTGAAAATGAGTTCATACAATATAAATACTGTCTCTACGACAACGCTACGGGAAAGATATTTGATGTAGAAACAGGCGAAAATCGTTTTGCCCTTCCGAATAGATCCAAAGATATTTTACACGTGGTTTCGGATCATTACTTTAAGTTCAAGCTCTATCAGATGTATCACGATGCCGGGCTTGCCGTTCCTATCTTTTCATTGAGAACGGATGAAGGCTTTGGTGTTGGTGAATTTTCAGATCTTAAAAAACTGGCAGACTGGGCGAAAGAAACCAATCTTGGAATTATTCAGATTCTTCCGATCAATGATACCACTGCTAATTATACATGGACAGACTCTTATCCGTACGCAGCGGTTTCCGTTTACGCACTTCATCCCCAGTATATTTCTCTCGAACAGCTGGATTTCCCATTGCCGGAAAATCTTGTTGCTGAATATCAAGCTGAAAAAGCCGAATTGAATGCACTCGATTTAATTGATTATGAGAAGATGATCTCCGGAAAATGGAAATATCTGAAAGCGGTTTTTGATGCTGATAAAGAGAAAATCTATAAAGACAGGAACTTTAAAAAATTTATTAAAGACAATGAATCCTGGCTGATTCCTTATGCAGCATTCTGTGTTTTAAGAGATAAATACAAAACCCCGAATTTTAATGAGTGGAAAACTCATAAAAAATATATTTCAGGAAAAATTGCGCCTTTCTTCAGTGCAAAAAGTAAGGATTATGATGCCTCAATGCTTCATGCATGGGTGCAGTATCAGCTTCACAGGCAACTGAAAGATGCTGTTGATTATATGCATAATCTTGGGGTTTCTGTAAAAGGTGATTTGCCAATCGGGATTTACAGATATTCAGTAGAAGCATGGACGGAACCTGAATTATTCGGAATGGATTTCCAGGCAGGTGCACCGCCGGATCAGTTTACGGAACTGGGCCAGAACTGGGAGTTTCCAACGTATAACTGGGAAGCCATGAAAGCGGATGACTACAAGTGGTGGAAAAACAGATTCAAAGCACTGGAACAGTATTTTGATGCGATGAGGATCGATCATATTTTAGGTTTTTTCAGAATCTGGAGAATGCCTATTTCTGCTACACAAGGAATTTTAGGATATTTTTATCCTGCCATTCCGGTTACGCTGGAAGAATTTGGCAGGTGGCATATTCCTTTTAATTTCGACAGGTATTGCAAGCCGTATATCAACGATCAGATTTTGTGGAAATACTTCGGTGAAGAAAGCGGAAAAGCTCTTGAATTCATAAATAATAATCAGGACGGAACCTATTCCTTTAAGGAAGAATTTAATACCCAGAGAAAACTTTCAGATTTTTTCAAAAAAAATCCCCGCGGACCAATTGAAGATAAGCTCGTCTCTTTATGTGCCAATGTTTTGTTTTTAATTGAAGAAAGAAGCGGGCAGGTGGTTTACCATCCGAGATTCAATGTATATCGCACCGAATCATACAAGTATCTTTCAGATTGGGAAAAAAAGGCAATCTACGATTTATACCACGATTATTTCTTTAAAAGACAAGATCATCTGTGGTACGAAAAAGCCATGGAAAAATTGCCTGTCATATTGAATGCCACAAAAATGCTTATTTGCGGTGAAGATCTCGGGCTGGTTCCGGATTGTGTTCCGGTGGTAATGGATGAATTGGCTATTGTTGCTTTGAAAGTTCAGAGAATGCCTTCAGATAATATTCCTTTTTATAATCCTAAAAATGCAGGATACCTGAATGTAGTAACAGCTTCTTCTCACGACAGCTCAACCTTGAGACAATGGTGGAAAGAAAGCCCTTCACTTACCCAGCAATACTTTAATCTTCAGCTGATACAATACGGTCAGGCACCGGAAAACCTGAACCCTTATCTTGCTGAAATGATTATGAAGCAGCACCTTTATAATGATGCCATGCTTGCAATCTTCCCGATACAGGAATTCCTGGCAACCGATCAGCGGCTGACTAATATTGAAATGGATAACGAAAGAATTAATAACCCTGCCATATTCCCGCATTACTGGAGGTACCGAATGCATCTTAAGCTTGAGGATCTTAAACATGAATCCGACTTCAATAAAAAGATATCCTCGTGGGTGAAAGATAGTGGAAGATCGTAAATTTAACAATTGATTATCAATTTGTTAATGTATAATTAAAAGAAGTTTTATCGAAAGATTTAACTTCTTTTTTCTATTTATATCCAAAAGATAGAATAAGATTCTACTATATTATTAACCAATTAACGACTTTAAAAATGAAAAAAATATTGATCGGTTTTGCATTGAGTCTTGGAACCTTTTCCTTCGCTCAGCAGTATCCGGATTACGGATGGGATAATGACGGATATTATCAAAATGACAATGGCTACTATAGCGATGAAGATGATCAGAATTATTTCCCGGATGACTATTACTACAATTATCCACAGGATTATTATCCGCAGAATTATTATCAGAGTAATTACAACGATTACCGGAACAGTATCGTTAATATCAACTGGAATGTGTTTTTTAGACAGAATAGGCTAAGTCCATGGCAGATCGATCAAATCCTTAGACTGAATAATCTGTATGTAAGCTTCTCATCATGGAACAGATTCTACCGATACAACCCGGACAGATGGTATTATGACAGATTCTACGCCTTACAAAGAATCATGGGGCCAAGAGTTTTTGTAGTGTTTCAGAATAATTATTACAGAGGATACAGTCCGGTAGTATATTTTCAGAATTACAGAAGAACACATTATGCAGCAATCTGCAGGCCTGTGCCGAGATACAGAAATGTAAACATCAATATTTACAGAGTGGATAGAGCAAAGTTCAGAAGAATGGATAATCCTACCTTTAATATCGTAAGATCCAGCGACAGGCCAAATAATGGATTCCGTGGCTCGGTAAGAGAGGGTAATAATGGTAACAGCGGAGGATTCAGAAATAATGCTGAAAATAGAAGTAATGATAATTCAGGCTTCCGAAATAATGGCAATGCACCGAGAAATAACAATGGTTTTAGAGGAGGCAATAATAGCGGTGTAAGAAATGATGGCGGATTCCGTGCTCCAAGAGCTGAAAATAATAGCAACAGAAACGGAGGCTTCAGAGGCGGGGAAGTAAGAAAGGAGGAAGCGCCAAGAAGAGAGAGTAATGGTGGCTTCAGAAATGACGGTGGTTCCAGAAGAATCGAAAATGCCGCTCCGAGACAGAATAATAGTGGTGAAAAAAGAAGCAATGGAGGATTCAGAAGCGGATTTGCAAAAAATTAATTCATATATTATATTTAAGTGGTGTGAAGGGCAGATTTTTAAATCTGTCCTTTTTATGTCACCCTATTACATTATTCGTATTTAATTTTAACAATATTTATGATGTTTAATGTTTAACTTTTGTTTTGGCTAATTATCAAAAAGATATAGAAAGAATAATTGAATAATAGATTTTCATATATTATATTTAAGTGGTGTGAAGGACAGATTTTTTTTGATCTGTCCTTTTTTAGTAATTCATATTTAATTTTAACAATAATTATGATATTTTCTATTTAACCTTTATTTTAACTTATTATCAAAAAGATATAACAGAAATATTTAAAAATTTAGAATATGAAAAAATTAGTATTAGCGGTAGCATTTATCGGATTCGGAGGTTTTGCAATGGCGCAGCAGACTACTCCACAGGACAGAGAGGCAAAAAGAGCTGAAATGAAGCAGAAGTTTCAGCAGAAAGAGCAGGAACATTTAGCTCAAATGCAGAAAGATTTGGATTTAAATCAGGCCCAGGTTGATAAAATTAAATCGCTTCATGAAAAAAGAAAAGCTGAAATGAAAGCTGAGTTTGAAAAAAACAAAGGTGAAAGACAGGCAAGAGCAGAGCAGATGAAAGCAAAAAAACAACAGATGGATGCTGAAATGAAGCAGATTTTAACACCTCAGCAGTATGATAAATGGCAGGCTGACAGAAAAGCTAAGATGGAGCAGAGAAGAATGGCCATGAAAGAAAGAAAAGCCAGAATGCACAAGCCAATGAATACGGCAGCTCCGGATGCAGCAAACTAGTTATAATTTTGATTTTTTTTAATGTGTTGAAGGATGGGATTTATCCCGTCCTTTTTTTATTAATTTTTATTAAAACTTTTGTTTTAGGACTTTTATTCCCTAATTTTGAATGTAAATTTATACCTATGATTAGCGAAAAAATTGCGAAATTAATTAACGAGCAGATAGCTCACGAACAATACGCTGCACAATATTACCTGTCCATGTCAGCATGGTTTTCAGGAAAAGATCTTGACGGAATTGCCAACTACTTCAGAGTACAAAGCAAGGAAGAACTAATGCATGCCGATAAAATGTTTGATTATCTAAACGATGTAGGAGGAGAAATAATCGTCGGAGAAATTCCTAAGCCGCCACATGAATTCCTTGGAGCCATTGATATTTTTGAAAGAGCATTGGAACATGAAAGAAAAGTAACGAAAAGTATTTTCAATATCGTTAAAAATGCCAATGATGAAGGGGATTTTGCAACAACGTCGTTCTTACAGTGGTTCATCAATGAGCAGGTAGAAGAGGAAGCAAGCGCTTCGCAGCTGGTAACGAAAATTAAAATGGTTTCTGATAATCCTTCAGCACTCTATCTTTTCGACCAGGAACTGGCCCAGAGGGTTTTTAATCCAAAGGGGTAATAAATTAATCAATTTTATGGATAAAAGTTTCGGCGGCACCTTTGGTGGCG
>NZ_JAYLAA010000061.1:0-23229 GCF_035819015.1 Chryseobacterium salviniae
GCGCGGCGAAGCCCCCCCGCCGAAAAAAAGAAAAAGAGCTCAAACAATCGCTGCGAACGGGGCTAGGATATTTGTCAATGATACAAATACTGGTGAAAATATTAATAGTAACCTTGTGACTGACTTTATAATCTTACAGTCCGGTGTCTGAAGTTCCCGAAGCCACGTTCTTAACCAAAACTTGTAAACCTTGCCGGAAAAAACTAATTTAGTACTATGAAAATTTATACAAAAACAGGAGACAAAGGTCAGACTGCATTGTACGGCGGAACGAGAGTTTCAAAAGCCAGTGCGAGAGTCGACAGCTACGGAAATATAGACGAGCTGAATTCATTCATCGGAATTGCCAAAAGCCATATGGATGATGAAGAAGTATTAAAGCAGTTAAAGAAAATCCAGTTTGATTTATTTACAGTGGGTTCGGAAGCAGCAACTCCGGTTGACAAACTGATGCTGGCCAACGGAAAGTCCCGACTGCCATTGATCATTTCAGACACTGAAATTGAAGAACTCGAAAACTGGATGGATGCTTTCGACGAAAAATTAGAACCTTTACAGTATTTCATTCTACCCGGTGGCGGAAAAGCAGCCACCTTTTTACACGCCGCAAGAACAATCTGCAGAAGAGCGGAACGCTCCCTGGTTTTCCTGAATGAATCAGAAGAAGTAAGACCCGAGCTGATAAAGTATCTGAACAGGCTTTCAGATTATCTGTTTGTCCTGGCACGATATATTTCAAAAATCAACAATGAACCGGAAGAATACTGGAACCCGAATGAAAGATAAAGCCTTACTTTTCATTAATGGCAATCCGCCCAAAACCCTTCCCAATCCTGACCACTACCATCTCGTTGCCTGTACAGACGGTGCTTTCCATTATCTCAAAAACCTGGATTTTCCGTTGAAAAAACTGGATTTCATATCCGGGGATTTTGATTCGCACTCCGGATCGGATGAAAACATTTATCAGGATAAATTCATTTATACACCGGATCAGAACAAAACCGATTTTCATAAAGCACTGGAAATTATTTTAGAAAAAAAATTTAAAACCGTTGATGTTTTTGGAGGAAGCGGAGGAGAGCAGGATCATTTTTTAGGAAACCTTACGGTTGCTTTCGGTTTTAAAGACCAGTTAAACATAAAGTTTTATGATGAATTTTCTGAATATTATTTTATTCCTGAAAAATTTATCGCAGAAAACGTAAAAGGCAAAATGATTTCATTATACCCGTTTCCTTCCGTAAAAAATATCACAACCACCGGACTAAACTGGCCTTTAACCAATGGAAATCTAAGCATTACCTCTAACATAGGAACCCGGAATTTTGCTGTTGAAGATGAAATTTCCATCGAATATGAAGAAGGAGATTTATTAATTTTCATCGGCAAAAATTATCTGTAATCTAATGCTTTTCAATTTATAAAAGATCTGTGCAAATCCGTGAAATCCGTGGGAATAAAAAAATCAACAGTAAGCATCAATTATTAAAAGCTTCATAATCAAATATTTTTAATTGAAACTTGTTCTAATCAAAACATAACGCAAGATTTCCATCAACCTAATCATTTACATTTAAAGAAAAAAATCCGTGTCAATCCGTGAAATCAGCGGGAAATAAAAAACAAAGCTAATTGCCACTATTTCTCAATCCAAAAACGAATATCAGCGTTTTGAAAAAAGCTCAGTATAGATTCTTATTTAACGGAATTAATAAAAAATATGGCTATGAAGATGATTATATTCAACAGGTTTTAAAAATAAATGAAGATAGCCGTGAAGAATATATAACGAAGTTCACTTATTGTTAATCAATACACATTTCATCATCAAAAATCATCAAAATTTATAATAATTTTAACGCTAAAAAATCAAACTTTTTTAGCAATTTTGCATTCTTAATTCACTTGTTTAGAAATGAAAATAAAATACTCGGAACTAATTGATCAGACATTGTATTTTCCAACAGAAGAATTCAATGTATCTGAAAACAATTTGTTATTTCATGACATTCCTTTGATGGATGTTGTTGAAAAATTTGGCACCCCGCTAAAAATTAGCTACCTGCCGAGAATTTCTCAAAATATCCAGAAGGCAAAAAGCTGGTTCAGGGAAGCTTTTGAGAAAACCGAATATAAAAAAAGTTATACCTATTGCTACTGTACAAAATCAAGTCATTTCAAATTTGTACTGGAAGAAGCACTTAAAAATGACATTTCCATAGAAACTTCTTCCGCTTACGATATGGATATCGTAAAATCTCTTTACGAGAACGGAAAAGTCGATAAAAATATTGAAGTTATCTGCAACGGTTTCAAAACAGACGATTACCTGGCAAAAATTTCAGATATGATCAACAATGGTTTTGAAAACATTACGCCGATTCTTGACAATTACCGAGAGCTTGATAAATTAACCGAAAGCATCGACACTAATTTCGACATCGGGATCAGGATAGCTTCCGAAGAAGAACCCAAATTCGAGTTTTATACCTCAAGACTGGGGATCGGATATAGAGACATCATTCCTTACTACAGCCAGAAAATTGCAGAACACCCAAATGCAAGACTTAAAATGCTGCACTTTTTCATTAATACCGGAATCAAAGACACCGCTTATTACTGGAATGAACTCTACAAATGTCTTCGTGTATACGCACGTCTGAAAAAAATCGCACCGGAAGTTGACTCATTAAATATCGGCGGCGGTTTCCCGATCAAAACTTCTCTTAATTTCGATTACGATTACCAATACATGGTCGAAGAAATCGTTTCCCAGATCAAAAAATTCTGCGAAGAAGAAGGCGTGGATGAACCTAATATTTACACCGAATTCGGAAGCTTTACCGTTGGAGAAAGCGGTGCGAATATTTACAAAATTATTTCCCAGAAACGCCAGAACGACAGGGAAAAGTGGAATATGATCGATTCTTCTTTCATGACCACGCTTCCTGATACCTGGGCCATTTCAAGACACTTCATCATGCTTCCTTTAAACAGATGGGAAGATACGTACGAAAGAGTTTTTTTAGGTGGATTAACCTGCGATTCTGATGATTATTATAATTCTGAACAGCACACGAATGCCATTTACTTGCCGGTTTTCAGCGATACGAAGCCATTATATATCGGATTTTTCCA
The DNA here is from genome assembly GCF_035819015.1 of Chryseobacterium salviniae. Taxonomy (NCBI): domain Bacteria; kingdom Pseudomonadati; phylum Bacteroidota; class Flavobacteriia; order Flavobacteriales; family Weeksellaceae; genus Chryseobacterium; species Chryseobacterium salviniae. The sequence continues at coordinate 3,142 of NZ_JAYLAA010000061.1, forward strand.
CACAGGAGCGTATCAGGAAACCATCAGCGGGTTTGGTGGAATTCATCATTGTCTGATGCCGCAGCCAAGACACATCCTTATTCAGAAAGACGAAAACGGGGAGCTGCAGTACGAGATTTTCCGAGAAAAGCAGGAACCGGAGGATGTTCTGAAAATTCTGGGTTACAAATAGTAGCTTTATTAACAGAAACGGGCTTTAGCCCGTTTGAAAAAAACATAACATCAAATTGGCTTTAGCCAAAGCTTACAACAAAAAAAGCTCTCAGATCCTGAGAGTTTTTTTCTGTTTAAAAATATTGTGAAATTTTGTCAATCTGAAGATCTTCATAATTGGAAACTACCGTATCCGCTAATGTATAATCCTGATTTTTAGAATGCGGGCTTCTGTATGCTGCGCAGAAAATTTTTGCCCGGTGTGCAGCTAAAATTCCGTTGGTAGAATCTTCAATCACCATGCAGCTTTCAACGGGTTGTCCGGCCATTTCCGCAGCCAGTAAAAATACTTCCGGATGAGGTTTGGATTCTTTCAAATCGGCACCGCTTATTTTTCCGCTGAAATATTTTTCAAGCTCGAATTTTTCAAAAACCATATTAATCGTTGTCATCGTAGCAGAAGATGCCAGAATCAGGATGATGCCGTTTTCGTAATAGTGCTCAATCAGTTCTTTCACTCCGGAAATCAGGTCGAATTCCTCATCATTATAAAAATAATCCTTAAAATAATTTCTTTTGATGTTTGCTATTTCTTCAAAATTTTGATTTAAATTAAAATTTTCAATCAATGTGTCGCACACTCTTCTCGTAGAAGCTCCCGTGAATGAAGCATACAGCTCCTCGGAAACATCAATTCCCAATTCTTTAAATGTTTTAAAATAAGCTTTTCTGTGCAAAGGTTCTGTATCCACAATAACGCCATCCATATCGAACAGCACAGCTTTTAACGACATACAATTTTTTTACAAAGGTAATAATTTTGGCGGGAAACGGGAAGTTTCCACTCGCACCGTATATTTTAGCACTTTTTATAAACTTCCGGCGCCCATCTTCCATCTTCTTCGTATCTTTGCCAAAATCATTTAATTTCAGATAAAACATGAAAACATACGCAGGAATTCCTGAAGAAAATGCATCATTGGAAAACTCGAAAGTAGTGTTGGTAACTGTTCCTTATGACGGAACTTCTACTTGGGGAAAAGGAGCCGACAAAGGACCGGAATTGTTCCTGAATGCCTCAGAAAATATGGAACTTTACGACATCGAAACCCAAAGCGAGCCTTATCTTGAAGGAGTGTATTTAGCCGGAGAGGTTTCTGAAAATTCTACGCCGGAAGCCATGACAGAAGCCGTTTACCAAAAATCAAAAGAACTTTTACATCATAATGATAAGTTGTTTACCCTTTTCGGAGGAGAGCATTCCGTTTCTATCGGTTCTATTCGTGCGGTAGGCGAGAAGTTTGAAAATTTAACCGTTCTTCAGCTGGATGCTCACACAGACTTACGTCCGGAATTCCACGGTTCCACTTCCAATCATGCCTGTGCGGTTTTTGAAGCCAGCCAGAAACATAACCTGGTGCAGGTGGGAATCCGTTCCATGGATATTGAAGAAGCACAGTATTTGCCGGAAGGAAAAGTGTTTTTTGCTCACGAAATTGCCAACAACGAAAACTGGGTAAATGATGTATTGGAAAAAGTTTCAGGAAATGTCTATATCACCATTGATCTTGATGCTTTCGACCCTTCCATCGCACCATCTACAGGAACTCCGGAACCGGGAGGCTTACAATGGTATCCTACGTTAGAGCTGTTAAGAAAAGTATTTGAAAAATGCAATGTAGTGGCATTTGATATTGTAGAATTAATGGATTCTCCAATGGCAAAACCAAGTGCATTCCTTGCTGCAAAGCTGTATTACAAAATGCTTGCGTATTATCACCTTTATAAAAACAACTAAATTCCGCAGGAATCGGATTTTTTCTGCCGGATCTTCTTCGGAAATTTGTGAGGTAAAATTAATGAGATGTCCACACAAAATCAGTTAGATTACGAAAGAATTGCCAAAGCGATAGAATATATCCGCAGCAATTTTAAGCTTCAGCCAGGTTTGGATGAAGTGGCAGAAAATATACATTTGAGCCCGTCCCATTTCCAGAAAATGTTCTCAGATTGGGCAGGAACAAGCCCGAAGAAATTTTTGCAGTTCATTAGTCTGGAGCATGCCAAAACTTTGCTGAAAGATGAAAAAGCAAGTTTATTCGATGCCGCTTTTGAAACAGGTCTTTCCAGCACAAGCCGGCTTCATGATATGTTCGTGAAGATTGAAGGAATGTCTCCTGCAGAATATAAAAACGGCGGAAAGAATCTAAGCATCAATTACAGTTTTTCTGAAAGTCCTTTTGGAAAAATGATTGCAGCTTCCACAGAAAAAGGAATCTGCTATATGGCTTTTGAAAATGAAAAACAAAAAGCATTGGGAGATTTGCAGGCCAGATTTCCCAATGCTTCTTTTATTGAAAGGCAGGATGAGTTTCAGAGAAATGCATTGTCCATATTTAATAAAGACTGGACTCATCTTAATACGATAAAACTACATTTAAAAGGCACCGATTTTCAGCTGAAAGTCTGGGAAAGCCTTCTTACCATTCCGATGGGAAAACTTTCTTCTTACGGAAGTTTAGCGAATAAAATAGGACATCCTAACGCTTCAAGAGCGGTAGGAACGGCAATAGGAAGTAATCCGGTAGCGTTTTTAATTCCCTGTCACCGAGTGATTCAGTCTTCCGGGAAAATCGGTGGGTATATGTGGGGCAGCGATAGAAAGCAAATGATCATCGGTTGGGAAAGCTCTCAGATTTATTCAGATTTTTAAGGACAAACGGCACAAATTTTTTCAACAATAAACACAAATTGATTTCTTTTAAAACTTAAAAGCAATAATTTCATCAATAGGAAAGGGCTTTAGCCCGTTTATGTTAATAAATTTTCCAATTGGCTTTAGCCGAAATTTATTTTAAATCAACACCATTTTGTCATCGTAATTTCTATGACTGGGGGATAAACATTAAACATTAAACTCAGAACTGCCATGCTCAACCTTTTCGAAGATATATCAGACTATCCTTTAAACCTTCTTCCCAATGACGGAATCGTTCATTATTACGGTAAAATTTTCTCCCAAGAAAAATCAGATTTTTATTATGATTATTTGCTGAATGAAATTCCGTGGGAAAATGATGAAGCGGTGATTTTCGGAAAACTGATCTTAACCAAAAGAAAAGTGTCCTGGTTTGGAGAAAGACCTTTTGAATATACTTATTCCAAGCGGACAAAATATGCAAAACCGTGGACGCCTGAACTGCTGGAATTAAAAAACAAATGTGAGCAGATTACGGGTGAAACCTATAATTCATGCCTTTTAAATTTATATCACGACGGCAGTGAGGGCATGGCTTATCACAGTGATGCCGAAAAGGATTTGAAAAAACATGGTGCTATTGCTTCTCTGACTTTCGGAGCGGAAAGAAAATTCTTATTTAAGCATAAAACCACCAAAGAAAAAGTAGAGATTTTTTTAGAAAACGGAAGTTTGCTCGTGATGAAAGGAACAACACAAGACCATTGGCTGCACAGGCTTCCTCCCACTACAAAAGTTAAAACACCAAGGGTAAACCTGACTTTCAGAACGATTGAAGAATAACAATGGTGGCTCCGAGATCCTCAGCCACCATTTTATGCATGAAATTTTAAATTTTAAAATGTGATATTATAGTGGATGGAGATACTCGAAGCCACCGATATTAAAAATTTTATTTCAGCACCTCAGCTTCAATCGCACTGTCAGCAAAAACCTTGATGAATGCTTTCGTATAATCTTCCTTTGTAGCGAAATTTGGGTTATCCATAAATTTTTGCGGATTTATTGTAAAAAGCGGAAACCATGTAGAAGAAATCTGAATCTGGATTTTATGACCTTTTTTAAAAGTATGAACAACATCCTGCAATCTGAAATTAACGGCCGTTTTTTGGTTCGGAACTAAAGCTTCCGCTTTTTCTCTCGAATTCCTGAATCTTGCAGGCATAATTTCGCTTCGTACCATTTGATGATAATTTCCGTAAATAACACCGTCTTTCTTCGCTTCAGGCTTAAAATCTTCCGGATAAATATCGATCAGCTTTACGGCAAAATCGGCATCGGTGGAAGTGGAAGCAATGTTTAATTTAGCCATGATCTCTCCGGCAAAAGTCATATCTTCTGTCAATACGTCTGTTGTAAAAGTCAGAACATCCGGTCTGCCTTCAGCAAAACGCTGGTCTTCCGACATATAATTTCTCGGAGTAAAACCATTGAAATCTTTAAGATTATCAGAACTTACAACAGGATTATTCGGATCACTGTAATATTCTGAGAAACCTTGCCCTGCAGAATTTTTTAATGTTTTATCTGACAGGTAAAAGCTTACTTTCTGTACTTCTTTCGGAGGATACGTTGCGAATTCTCTCCATTGTTTTGCACCTGTATCGTACATGAAAGCTTCCGGTAAACCGGCATCCTTTTTCGTATTTCCTTTAAGATAATGATTGAAAAATTTTGTTTCTACATTTTTCTGGTAATAGGTTGCGATGCTGTCACCAAAATAGATGTCATTATGAAAATGTTTTCCCTGCTCGTAGGCCCAGGCTCCGTGTGAAAACGGACCCATTACAATGGTATTTTTGGCTTTAGGGCTTGTCTTTTCGATGGTTTTGTAAATATTTAACGGCCCGGAAAGATCTTCTGCATCAAACCATCCGCCAACAGTCATTACTGCGTGGTTTACATTTTTAAGGTGAGGAAGAAGGCTTCTTTTCTGCCAGAATTCATCATAATTGGGATGATTCATAATTTCGGTCATAAAGAAATTATCCTTATAATATTTTTCGTACCCCTCTTTCAGTGTTCCCATATCGCGGTAGAATTTCAATCCGTCTTCAGAGGTTGGTTTAATCATAGAATCGGTATACCATGCTTTTTTCTCAGGTTTTGTTTTCTGAACTCCGAAAACCGGGAACGTCCTGAAATAGCCCAACATTACTTTCCCGTTATGGAGAAAATCATCATTCCAGAAATCTGAAATAGGGGCTTGTGGCGAAGAAGCCACCAATGCCGGATGCTGCGCTAAAATTCCGGCAGCAGTATAAAATCCGGGATATGACGTTCCGTATTGGCCCACTTTTCCGTTGTTTCCTTTGATATTTTTAAGAAGATATTCTATCGTATCGTAGGTGTCGGTGCTTTCATCAACATCTTTATTAGTTTTGCGGTCTACCTGCGGGGTCATATTGGTGAAAGTGCCTTCACTCATGTATCTTCCGCGCACATCCTGAAATACAAAAATATATTTGTCTTTCATAAGATACTTATTAGGCCCAAGTCTTTCCCTGTATTCATTTTCACCGTAAGGCGCAATGCTGTAGCAGGTTCTCTGCATTAGAAAAGGGTATTTATTTTTATTGGAAATATCTTTCGGAATATAAACAGCAGTGAAAAGTTTTACTCCGTCCCGCATCGGAATATACATTTCCTTTTTAATGAAATTATCCTTCACGAAATGATCTTCATCAACTGTATTTTGAGCATTTCCGAAAATAAAACATAAAATAAATAAAATTGAAAGGTGGATCTTCATAAATAAAATTTGAGGCTAATTTAATGATAAACCAACATTTAATATAAAATATTCGGAGTTATTTATATGGGTAATTTTATTTTAGCCGGTGGAGCGGTAAGCTTTACTTCTTGGTTACAGAGCTTTTATACAGTTCTATGTCACCTCATGAGAATAATTTTACAATAGTTTCGAAATGTTTTGAGGAGGGCGTTATTTTGTTGGCATCAATTTTCAGGATGCTGTTTCAGCAACGTCGTTTGTTTTCAGAGTAAATTTACCTTCCCGGTTACTTGCTGTATAATGGAAGAATCTTTTTCTTTAAGGAGATAAACTGTTGGATTTTTAATAGGTTTTTTTAGAAGTTGAGAATCTTTCCTGCCATATCGTTTTTAACCCACTTATTACAGTGTTCAAAATCTTTATTCTGAATTACCTCCGAAATGTTAATTCCCTAAAAAATAAAAAACATCCCTTAAGAAAGGATGTTTTTATCAATATTAATTAAATAGTTTATGCTCTTAAATATCTTGAATAGGCATAGCCTTCCTGTCCGTCTGAAGTTTTCACTTTCCACCAGTCATCGGAAGTCTGCTCAACAAGTGTAATAGTAGAACCTTTGCTTGCTTTTCCGATTATCGCTGCATCAGTAGACGGTTCCTGTCTTATATTAAGATTGGAATCATCCGTTGCTACGGTAAGTGCTGTTCCGGCTGCAAGACCGGAAACCTGTACATCAATATTAATATCAGAAGCAGAATAAGTAGAATCAATTGCTCCTAAGGCATTCCAAACCGCATCTTTTGCAGCAGTGTTGGAAGCGCTCCCTGAAACGTACAGGATGCCGTCCTGTTCCTGAACTTTCAGACCAGAGATTCCTGCGGACTGGGCTGCAGAAACAACGCTCGAATATTTATCTTCTAGTGTGCTCATTTTGTTATTTTTTTACAGTATAATTATAATTTACTTTTCCCACTTTTAAAGCGTCTACGGATTCTTTAACTTTTCTTGCATCCGAAGAAGAAATACTTCCGGTTAATGTTAATTCACCATTTACAACTTCTACTTGTATTCCGGGAATATCTTTCACGGCATCCTGTACTTTTTGCTGTACGGCAGGGTCTACGGCAGACTGCGTTTCTACTGAGGCAGGCATTGTTGTTGCGGGAGCAACAGTAGCCATATCATGCACATCTTTAATTCCGTTAATAGCTTTAAGCTGTTTAATCATAGCGTCTTTTGCTTCCTGCGTTTCGAAAGTACCGCTAAGATGTGCAACACCTTCTTTCACTTCTACAGAAGCTCCCGGATTAGATGTTACCACTGTAGTTGCCTGTGTTTGCAGGTCGGCATCAGAAACCTTTTTCTTGCACGAAACTGATCCCAAAGAGATAGCTACAGCCAGGGCAGCCATTGCGATAGTTTTTTTCATAGTTGTATATTTTAATGTATTTAATATGCTTAAATGTAATAATAAAATTTATACCAAAAGATAAAATCCCAATTTATTTTCATTACTAATTCGGAAATTTTCTGAAAAATTCATATTTTAAGTAATTGATATTTAGTGTATTAAAAATAATGATTAAAATCCCACTATCTTGTTCCCAGAAATCTATAAAATTTAAAGGTTATTGAAATAAAAATAGAAAATCAAAAAAACTACAAAAGCTAATGAAGAATTTCAGTTATTATAGAATATTATTATCGTTTTACATTGTAAACTGTATTCCCAAGATTGGAAGCAATTCTAAAAATATTATATTTGCCAAACTTGAATTATCAATATGAAAGGACAGAATAAACTATTTACAGCCATTGTAATTGCCCTGATTCTGGGTGTGGCCATCGGCGGATTTGTACACATCCGATATCCTGAAAGCGCAGAACCGTTTTCTAAAAACATAAAGCTCTTAGGAACCGTTTTCATTCGTCTGGTGCAGATGATTATTGCACCATTGGTGTTCACAACCTTAGTAGTGGGAATTGCCAAAATGAGCGATATTAAAATGATTGGAAGGGTAGGTACGAAAGCCATGTTATGGTTTATTTCTGCTTCTCTGGTGTCTCTTTTTATCGGGCTTGTCTTGGTGAACTGGCTGGAACCAGGACACGTAACGACACTTCCCATCCAGGATGCAGCTTCTGCAGAAGAACTTGTGAAAAGCAGCAAAGGCTTTTCCATGGAAGATTTTGTAAAGCATATAATTCCTAAAAGTGTTTTTGAAGCTTTTGCTACCAATGAAGTCCTGCAAATTGTGGTGTTTTCTATCATGTTCGGGATCGCACTGGCCAATTTGGGAGACGAATATGCACAACCTGTGGTAAAGCTGTTTGATATTATCGCCCACGGAATCCTGAAAATGGTTGGTTATATCATGTGGTTTGCACCACTGGGTGTTCTTGGAGCTATTGCAGCAGTTGTAGCAACCAATGGTTTTGAAATCTTTAAAGTATACGCAATCTATCTCAGGGATTTTTTCTTTGCACTGGCTATTTTATGGGCGGTTCTTTTATTCGTGGGATATCTAATCATCGGCAACCGTCTTTTTGAATTGCTCAGAAGGATTAAAGAACCTTTGCTCATTGCCTTTTCCACAACCAGTTCCGAAGCGGTTTTCCCGAAACTCGTAGAGGAACTTGAAAGATTCGGGTGTAACAACAGAGTGGTATCATTCATTCTGCCTTTAGGCTATTCTTTTAATCTGGATGGAAGCATGATGTATATGACGTTTGCCTCAATCTTTATTGCCCAGATTTACGGAATTGAAATGAGCGTCGGCCAGCAGATCACCATGCTTTTGGTATTAATGCTTACCTCAAAAGGAATTGCCGGTGTTCCGAGAGCTTCATTAGTGATTATTGTGGCAACTTGTTCTATGTTCGGAATTCCACCGGAAGGAATCGCCCTGATTCTCCCAATCGACCATTTCTGCGATATGGGAAGAAGTATGACCAATGTCCTCGGGAATGCACTTGCTACTTCCGCTGTTTCGAAATGGGAGGGTCAGCTGGATAACCACGGCGGTGATTTATAAAATAATAAATTATATTAAATAAAGAAATAGTCAATGGTGAATCCACTGTTGACTATTTTTTTAGGGTTTTTTGGTTCCGTCAAATTGTATTTTGTAATTTTTTTAAGGAGCTTTTTCCCGCTCTCACTACTCGCTTTTTTGTAAGATTTCGGCGGCGGCTTCGCCGCCGCCGAAATCTTACAAAAAGAGCTCAGACATGCCGTTCGATCGGGGCTAATTTGCCATGCCGGAACTTTTCTTCATGAGATTCCTACAAATTATGAATTTTTATAAGTCATAAATCTCCCAAATCTGCGTCATCCGGGGAAGCAAAATCAAGAATTTGTTAAAGGATAAGCCAATAAAATTTAAGGATTACACCTTCTGAATTGAAGCATTTTTAAAGATAAAATAAATGATTATTGCTGAGATCCTTTTCAGGAAGACAAAATGCTTCATAATTCCTAATTCAAATTCAAATTAATGACATAAATCTGCGAAATCAGTGGTATCTGTGGGAAATGAATTCGTGATTTTTGAGTTATTATATCTTTAATATTTACACTCTTTAAACAAATCTTTTTATTGCTATACAAGATATCCTTGGTAAAATACTTTCAGGATGATAATAGTTCTGCATGATTCCTTATTCAAATTAATAGTCATGACATAGAATCTACTAAATCTATGTAATCATTAAAAGAAAATCTTTGCATCTTTGCTTTACAAAAAACTGTTTTTTAGAAAATGAATTTAGACCATCATAAAAACTCAGTACAAGAAAATGGCTTCACTATTATCAATAATATTTTTTCGGAAGAAGAAATTGAAAAGATCGGACAAGTCATTCAAAACATAGATACTTCCAAAGAAACCTTGAGGAAATCGGAAGACCTTTTCGCCATCAGGCAGTTTTTAAAGGAAATTCCTGAAATTCCGGATCTGATTTTCAATGAAAATATAAAAAAAATCATCACAGAAATTTTCGGAGAAAAATATGTTGTGGTGAAAAGCATTTACTTTGATAAGCCTGAAAAATCAAACTGGTACGTTGCTTATCATCAGGATCTCACGATTTCAGTTGACAGAAAAGCAAGCCTTCCAGGATTTGGCCCGTGGACCACGAAGCAGAATCAGTTTGCCGTTCAGCCGCCGCTTGAAATTTTAGAAAATATATACACCATCAGAATTCATCTCGACGATACGAATGAAAACAACGGTGCATTGAAAGTAGTCCCAAAATCCCATTCAAAAGGAATTTGCAGACCTGAAAATATTGATTGGTCCATAGAAACTGAAACCATCTGTAAAGTAGAAAAAGGCGGAATAATGATCATGAAACCTTTACTTCTTCATGGCTCAAACCGTACCACAAACGGAAAGAAAAGAAGGGTAATCCATATTGAATTTTCAGATAGGCAATTGCCGGAAGAGCTGAACTGGTCGGAAAAATTGAGTTAAAAAACTCTTTCAGTCGAGACCGAAAGAGTTTTTATTTCATTATTTCACAGAAATCTCGTCCACAAAAATATAAGCATCTCCGCCTGCTCCCTGATGCCATTCCGGAAGTTTACCGAAATGGTAAGCTTTAACTTTAATAAATCGAGCCTGCGTTGGTAATACCTCGGCTGAAAAATCTTTTACCTGAACAGTTTCATCTTTCGGATCAAGACTATTGTCTACCGTTTTCAGCAGAATATAATCTTTTCCGTTGTTTGAGACATAATATTCCACTTTTTCAGGCATTAAAATCCATGCTCTGCTGTCCTGAAGATAGGTAGATGACAATTTCGTAAACTGCTGCGGCGATTTCATATCGATAACCGCTTCAAAAGTCTGTCCCTGGTAACCCAGCCATTCGCCTTTACGCCAGTTGGTATCACCGTTGATGCCATCGATTAAAGATAATTTTCCGCTGGCTGTATATTGTGGAGTCGGAGTGGAATTCACCGTGATGTCCCAATTATTAGGTCTCCTGTTGGAGTTTGCTCTTACAATCGAGCTTTTTTCACCATTTCTTTCTGCATACGCTGCAATCTGTGTCGTTTTTGTGATCGTGAATGGTCCTTTATAAGCGGTAAACATTTTTCTTACGTTGGCATCTCCTTCATCCAGTGTCATATAGAAAATTTTATCATCCGGATGTAAAGGGGTAATTTCAACTTTTGTATTAAGGTCAAAGATTCTTGCTGCTGCAATCACAGGCGAAGCGGTTAATTCATCATATTTGAGATCTTTAAAGGATTTCACGTTTTCAAAACCGAGCTTCTTAAGTTCCTCTTTTCCTGTATTTTTGGTGATAATTCTTGTAGTTCCGTTTTCCAGGTGAATTTTAATTTCATCAAAATAAGGTTGTGTCGTCTGCCATTCCGGTAAGCCGGGTGTTACCGAGTAAATTCCCATCGTGCTTAAAATGTACCATGCGCTCATCTGTCCGCAGTCTTCATTACCGATCAGTCCGTCTGGTGCGTTTTTGTAATAATTATCGAGAATGAATTTAATTTTGGCATCGGTTTTTTCCGGCTTATCAACGTAATTGTACAGGTAGGCAATATGATGGCTCGGTTCATTTCCCTGCGCATATTGTCCGATCAGTCCGGTGATGTCCACCTGCTCTCTTCCCGTAGTTTTATCCGGTGCAGAAAAAATAGCATCAATAAACTGCTCAAACTTTTCCTTTCCGCCATGAGCAGCAATCAGACCAGGAATATCCTGCTGAACGGAATAGGAGTAATGCCATGAATTTCCTTCCGTATAATTATTGTTAACCTCTCTCGGATCAAAGGGTTCATACCAGTTTCCGTTTTTTCTTGCCTGCATGAATCCGTTTTTAGGATTGTACAGGTTTTTCCAATTCTGAGAACGTTTCATGAAATACTGGTAATCTTCTTTTTTGCCTAAAATTTTAGCCATTTGCGCAATGCACCAGTCGTCGTAAGCGTATTCTACAGTTTTAGAAACACTTTCATGCTCATCATCAATGCTGATAAAATTATTCTGTTTGTAGGCATTCAATCCGAAAATATCCAGCATGGCAGAATGTTTGGAAGCTTCAAAGGCTTTTTCATAATCGAATCCTGTGATTCCTTTAGCCATTGCGTCGGCAATTACTGAAACGGCGTGGTAACCGATCATGCATTCCGTTTCATTGGAAGCCAGTTCCCAAACAGGAAGTTTACCGCCCTGCTCGTACTGTTTGATAAAAGTATTGATGAAATCCGCCGTTCTTTTTCTGTCGATTAATGTCATCAACGGATGCGCTGCCCTGAAGGTGTCCCAGAGTGAAAAAACAGAGTAATAGTCGAAACCGTTGGCCATATAGAATTTATTGTCGCGGCCTCTGTATTTTCCGTCAACATCCATATTAATGTTCGGTTGTGTGAAAACATGATACATTGCTGTATAAAAAATGGCAAGCTTGTCTTTATCCGAAGATTTAACTTCTATTGTAGATAATTCTTTGTCCCAGTCTGTAACAGCTTGTTTTCTTATTGATTCAAAGTCATTTGATTGGCCTTCTGCCAGCATATTTTTGGCGGCTCCTTCATAACCTGTTGGAGAAATAGAAACTTTTACAAGAATTTTTTCGCCTTTTTTTACTTGAGTTGAAAAAGCTAAAGCTAACTTATTACCATTAAATGATACTTTCTTTTTGCCTTCACTCATTCCTTGCATTTTTTCGCCAGTTAAAAATTCTTTTGAAATTTTCATTGGTTTTGAAAACTCAATTCTGGCATAAATATATTGGTTAGTCGCCCAGGCTTTACTTCTGCGGAAAACTTCAATGGTTTTGTCGTCGATAATTCTTACTTCACCTTCCAATAATTTATCCCTGTGATTTAAGTCTAAAATAATATTGGCATTTCCGGCATTGTTGAATGTGTATTCATGGTAACCCACTCTTTTTGTTGTGGTTAACCTCACATCAATATTGTGCCTGTCTAATTTAACCGAATAAAATCCTGCCGAAGCTTTTTCGTTCTTATGTGAAAATTTTGAAGAATATTCTTTAGGATCGAGTCCGGGTTTTCCCATTGTCGGCATCAGCATAATATCTCCGTAATCAGAAACTCCCGTTCCGTTCAGATGCGTATGCGAAAATCCGTAAATCACGGAATCCGAGTAATGATAACCGCTGCAGCCGTCCCAGCTTCCGTCAACTCTCGTGTCCGGAGAAAGCTGCACCATTCCGAAGGGAACGATGGCTCCCGGAAAAGTATGTCCATGACCGCCGGTTCCGATAAACGGATTCACATATTGCGAATAATTTTGCGAAAATGTATTATGAAATAAAATTCCTAAAAGAACAATCCAAATTCTTTTCATGATCTGAAAATTAAAATTCCCCTAAAATACTATAAAATTAGCTTCGACAAAAGAAAATATCTATCAGTGTCTTTACTTATTCTAAATAGTTTAATTTTTCGTAAATTTGTAGACAATTTATTTAGTTTATGTTGACGAAAGAAAAGGTTCAGGATTTCCTTAAAGAGATAGAAGTTGATGATTTGGTGAACAACCTTCAGATCATGGGAAATGATGTATATATTGATATGACTGCCCATTCACCGGCCATGCATGAAAAGAAAAAGCTTGAGGCAGCTATGAAACAGGCTTTTGCAAGCGAATTCGGTGAAGAAGTTAACCTGAAACTGAAAATCGTTTCTCCGGAACCGAGTGAAATTCAGCAGAGCCAGATCAAAGGAAAACAAATCCCCGGAATTCAGAATATCATTGCCATTGCTTCAGGAAAAGGCGGAGTAGGTAAGTCTACGGTTTCTGCAAATATAGCAGTAACACTTGCAAAAATGGGCTTTAAAGTAGGCTTGCTGGATGCCGATATTTATGGGCCTTCTGTTCCCACCATGTTTGATACGGAAGGACAAAAACCGATCTCCGTGGAAGTCGGTGGGAAAAATCTGATGAAACCAATTGAAAACTACGGTGTGAAAATGCTTTCGATAGGATATTTTTCAGGGGCTAACCAGGCAGTAGTTTGGAGAGGTCCGATGGCTTCCAAAGCATTGAACCAGATGATCCGCGATGCAGCTTGGGGAGAGCTTGATTTTTTATTGATTGACCTTCCTCCGGGAACCGGTGATATCCACCTTTCCATTATCCAGGAAGTTCCTGTAACAGGTGCTGTAATCGTGAGTACACCGCAACACGTAGCTTTGGCAGACGTAAGAAAAGGGATTGCGATGTTCCAGATGGAAAGCATTAATATTCCGGTGCTTGGATTAATCGAAAATATGGCGTATTTTACACCGGAAGAATTACCTGAAAATAAATATTATATTTTTGGAAAGCAGGGCGCTCAGTATCTTGCAGAAGATCTCGGTATTCCTGTTTTGGGAGAGATTCCTTTGATTCAGAGCATAAGAGAAGCGGGAGATGTGGGAAGACCGGCTGCGCTGCAGGAAAATTCTGTAATTGCAGATGTATACACGGAAACTGCCAGAAGAATGGTAGAAAGTCTTGTGGAGAGGAATAAAAACCTTCCTCCTACGGAAGCGGTTAAAATAACCACTATGGCAGGATGCTCACCAAAAGCAAAATAATATTTCAATAGTAATTGAAACCAAATTGAACTGAAAAAATATGGAAACAAATATAACACACGAAGATACAGTAACAAGGGTTTTGGAAGCCCTGGAGAGTATTCGTCCGTTCCTGAATAAAGATGGCGGTGATATCGAGCTTATCGATGTGAAAGATAATCTGGTTTACGTAAAACTTTTGGGAAACTGCTCCGGATGCTCATTAAATTTTTCTACCCTGAAACTGGGCGTTGAAAACACAATTAAGCAGCATGCTCCGGAAATAGAAAAAGTAGTAAGCGTAGAGTAAAAGAAAAAATATATTTTTATAGACAGACCTTTAAAATCATAGGGGTCTGTTTTTTTGTTTTATGGTTTCTGGTGTACTTATCAATTTTAAAATAAGGATGTTTAAGCACTTTTTATCGTTACAAGGAAGGGATTTGAACAAGGATTAGGTTGGTTTTGAATTTATCACACTGTTTAGAAATAATAGTTTAATCGTTTTCGCTTGATTTATAAGAAATTATTTAGATAAATTATGAAAAATTTATAGTAATATTTCTACATGCGCGTGAATGTTATATGTATTATTTTTGTAGAAAATATTTACAGCGCTAAGATAAGGATGAATGCTTGTAACATACTTTTTTATTCATTTAATTTATATGTTTAATAATTTTTAGATTTTTTATAAAAATTATTTTTCAACTATAGATTCCGGAATTTCCGGAATCAGAAAACCAGCGTAATAAATTTAATAAAACCCTGAAAGATATGGATAGAAATGTATGCAGTATTTGGTCTGTAACTTGTATTGAAAACATAACAATAAAGAGAAGCTGTTTCCCGTTTGAACGGGACTTTTATTTAAAAAACTAACTCTATGAAAAATATACTCATTGCTGACGGTCACTATGTCGTAAGAACAGGTACAGCTCTGGTGCTAAAATCAAAACTTCAATATCATTGCAATATAGATTTTGCTGAAACATATTCTGAAACAAAGGATATGGTTTCTGAAAAAATATACGATCTTCTAATAATTGATATTGATATACCTGGAAGTATCTACAAAGCAATGGTAAAAGATCTTAAGAAGAAGCAAAAGCACCTTAAGATTTTATTTTTTTCAACCTATGATGACAATGTAGGGATACAATACATTGAAGAAGGAGCTTCCGGATACCTGAATAAAGGGGCTTCAGAATCGGAAATCATTACGGCGGTGAATTCTATGTTCGAGGAAGGATATTACTATACCGTTAATATGATGAAAAAGCTGGTTACCCACACTGCGGGAAGCCATTCCGTAGAAAGGCTTTCTAAAAGGGAATTCCAGATTTTCAAGCTTCTTGCACAAGGCAACGGAAATATAGAAATTTCAAACATCCTGAACCTTAAAATGTCTACCATCAGTACGTATAAGAAAAAAATATTCGAGAAGCTGCAGGTGAAGAATGTAGTTGATCTCGTAAGAATTTATGATGATATGCATTAATTAAAATCCCGGCGAAAGAATTTCGCCGGGATTCTAGGTTTTTCAAAAATTATTTATAGAATTTTATCGAGAGTAAGCCAATAAAAAGCCCCAAAAAAGGGGCTTAATTAATCAACTAAATAATATATTCTATTTTACAATAACTCTCTTGGTATGGCCTTCTGAAGTTTTCACAAGATAAACGCCTGTAGAAAGGTGAGAAGTTTCAATCGTTAAAGCTTTTTTCTCTTTTCCGATTAATTTTCCGGACATGTCGTACAGCTCATAATCCTGCGCTCTGTTGAAGTAAAGGGTATTTCCTTTCGTTACAGGATTCGGGAATACGTTGAAGGTAGCCTTTTCGGTTTTTACCTCGCCTGTTGCCAGAGTAGGAGCGCCGGCCACTTCATACATGGATAAAGTTCCGCTAATCTCGTTGGCAACAATTACGTAGCCTTTACCTGTCGCAGTATTTTCCGGAGCCACGTAGATAATTCCTTCCGGTCCGTTATCACCGCCATAAGCCGAAGTCATACGCGAATGTTTGTAATCGGTAAATGTAGGGTTATTCGGATCTGTGACATTGTAAACCATCACGCCACCGGTTCTTTCCAGGGTAATAAAAGCATAGGTCTGCCCGTTGATATTCCCTAAAGCAACACCTTCCGGTTCAGGGCCTTTGGCACGGCTTCTGTTTTTTACCGTATTGGATTCGTTATCAGCATTGAAAATCAAAGGATAATTCGCAGCAATATAGCGCTCAAACTGATCTCCGCTGTCGTAAACAATCTGTTTTGTATCTGCATTGAATATTGAGAAAGAACGTGCACCTAATGCCGCAATTTCTTCAAATTCTGCATCTGCATCTGTATTTCCGGTAGCATTAGAAACTCTGAATCTGCCTAAATTATAAGAAGCTTTCAAAATCGCTGCCTGAGGGAACAATGCTGCATCAGGAATATAAGTGCTCGCTCCGACCGTAGTTCTTTCGCTGAAACCTGAAAGGTCTTTTTCATCTCCTTCATTGGCTGTAACAATATAGTGAGTAGTACCCACTTTGTAATTCTGAACTGCATCCGGAGTATAGTACGCTTTTACAGGCCAGTTGGCGATTAAAACTTCATTGTTGTTATCCGATGCATCGAAACCGTTTCCGGGAGTACTCATGTCTTTTTTACCCAATCCCCAGATTCCGGTAATGGTTTTTGTTACTAAATTTACTTCTGCCAGTGCATTGCTTTCCTGAAGTGAAATCCAGGCTTTCTGACTGTCTGGGCTGATCGTAATATATTCCGGTTCCATATCCTGTGAAAGCGTATTATTCGTTCTTACCTTTCTTAAACCTGTAGCCGTTAAAGCAGCAACCTGAGAATCAAATGCATTAAAATTCAGTGTTGTTACATTAGACTGGGTAAGATTTGCAATTCCACCGGAAATATCAATAATACTGATTGTTCCTTCCGGATCAACCGTGAAAGCATCATTCGGTTCTCCTTCGTTGGCAGTCATTACTTTTGTACCGTCCGGTGAGAAAACTACCATATCCGGCAAGGCACCTACTGTTACCTGTTTCAGGAAATTCCCATTGATATCAAAAAAAACTACCGAGCCGTTCTGTTGCGGATTGGTGTTTGGAGAAGCGGCGGCAATGATTCCGTTTTTTACGGCAATGCTGGTAATACCTCCGTAAGGAGCCATATTAATGGTGTTGATTACCGTTGGTGCTGTAGGATTGCTAAAATTAATAATATCGAAAACATCCGTAATGGAGCTGATGGTAAATAATCTCTGGGTAACAGGATCATGAACGACAATTTCCGTAGAGCTGTTGTTATTACCGGAAGGATCAAAGCTTCCGATATAATTCAGTGCAATCTGATTGGACGGAACAGGTGCCTGTTTGTCATTATCAACAATATAAATAGTCGCATTATTATCACCGGAAATAGTTGCTCCTACAGGATTTTCAAGACTTACTACAAAATATTCCGCCTGCTGCTCTTCTGCCGTATCATCAACGATCGGAATATTAACGGTATAGCTTGTTGTAGAAGGATTAATGTTAATGGTCTGATTGGCTAAAGTAAAATCATTGCTTCCTGCAGTGCTGAACGGAGCAGGTTTTACCACAAGATTCACGGCAGCATTCGATGGATTGGCAATATTGATTTTAAATGCTAATGTTCCCGCATTTTCATTGACTTTAATAAAATTTTTATCTAAAGAAATAGAAGTTCCCGCCGTAGTAAAAATTGAAGAGGTCACCGTACTTACGGCATTGTCACTTGTATCTTCAACGGTATTCGGTTTTAATGCCAGATAATAGGTCTGATTCGTTGCTAAACCTGAAGTCGGGATAACCGTGATTGTATTATTCGTAAACGTTGTAGTAAAAGGAATAGGGGTTCCGGAAGAATTTCCCAATCGAAAATCAACAAGGTTTTGCGCATTGGAATCTGTAATTGCAGAATTATTTATCAGCCTTACATTTTCGTTAAACGAAATGGTAGGATTTATTGTACTTGAAGCATTATTTACATTATTTGCAGGAAGGTAGGTTACCGTTGGCGGTGTTGTATCTGCTCCGGTTGCGGCAGTTGCATCTACAGTAAAATTATCGAAGCGGTTATTTCCCACACTTCCTCCGCCGGTTGCAGAGAATTCAACTTTAAGCTTAAAATTCGGGTTGTTGGAAACACCGGCCACGCCTGAAAAATCAAATGTAATCAATTGCGGATTGGCATCCTGCGGAGAAACCGTCTGATACGTCTGGAATGTTGTTCCGTCTGTAGAATAAGACCAGGTCTGTGTTCCTGCTCCTGAACCGGATCTTCTTGTTGTAAATTTTACAACAACGTTTTGGTATCCTGTAGTAGGTAAATTGAATTGTAGGTTTCCGTTAATAGGGAAATTATATCTTAAATGAGTTCCTGCGGCGTCACCGTTTCTGGCATTCAGGTTTTCTACACTGAAATTCTGTCCGGTTCCACCTGCAAAATCAATTTCCGTTGTTCCGTTGATTACGGCGTTCAGTGATCCTCCTGTTAAACTCACTGTGGGAGTAGTAATGGCGGCAGCTGAGGTATTGTTGTTGAAATTCCAGTAGTGGATAAGGGATGTCTGCCCGAATACCGCTCCCTGAAGGAAAAATGCGGCTACAACAGAACCTTTCAAAAAATAGTTATTAATCATTGTTGCTGATATTAAATTTATGCAAAAATGGAATTTCTACTTTTTAAATATTTTAAGGTAATTTTAATAAATGGTTAATAAATAGGTTAAGTTGAATAAAAAAACGAAAAATATTACATCGTAAGCAATGTATCGTTATTAGAATTTTCTAAAACGATTTTTGAACTTCATTGAATATTAGTTGTTCCTACTTAGACACATGGCCTGAAAAATTCAGATTCTTTCCCGTTGATTTTTTTCCGTTAAGAGGATGTTTTTGCATATAAAAAAAACCTGAAATAGCAGTCAGAACCAATAAAATAAAAGCAACCAGAAAAATTCTTTTTATCATCTCTTTCATATCGCCAGATTTTTAATGTCCTTAATTTCTACTGTTGAGGTGGGGTACCCTTTTTGCACTGCCATGATCATTGCTCTGCCCACTTCTTGTAAAGTTAATGATTTTGAAGGTAATATCAACGGAAAAATCCAAATAAAAGGTTTAAAAAACCATTTTACATTTTTCTGGCCTTCAACAGGTTTCATAAATCCGGGGCGAAAATTGTACACAGCCCTGAAACCGAGCTTTCTTAATGCATTTTCTGTCTTCCCTTTTACTCTTGCCCACATCATCTTTCCACTCTCCGTACTATCGGTATATGCTCCTGAAACATAGTTGAACACCATGTCCCGATTCTGGCTGAGTGCTGCCCTGGCAAAATGAATCGTCGTGTCAAAAGTTATTCTCGTATATTCTTCTTCGTTCATTCCTATACTGCTTATTCCGGCGCAAAAGAAAACGGCGTCATAGCCTTTCAGGTTGTCATGAAGATTCATGGCAAGAAAATCGGGGACAATATATTCCTTCAGTTTAGCATGCTGTATTCCGCAGGGTTTCCGGCTTACACTCAAGATTTCCGAAACATTGGTGTTTTCAAGGCACTCTGCCAGAATGCCTTCACCTACCATTCCGGTGGCTCCCGTGAGAATTATTTTAATTGAGTTCATTATTTACTATTGTTATTATGCTGACGTGCGAAGAATAGGTTTTACTTTATAAAGTTTCAAAAATTATTTTTATTTGAAGCTTTTTGACTCCGTCGAATTGTATTCGTAAATTTTTTTTAAAGAGCAATTTGATTGCATCGAAGCGATATATATTTTTTATTGAAAGCCTTTCCGGCTTCTACTCATTTTTTTCTGTTTCGGGGGGGGGGGGGGGGGGGGGGGGGGGGGGG
>NZ_JAYLAA010000062.1:0-10463 GCF_035819015.1 Chryseobacterium salviniae
GGCGCGGCGAAGCCGCGCCACCCGAAACCTGAAAAATGAGCTCAAACAATTGCTGCGATCAGGGCTATTGGTAAAAGACACCAAAAAAATGGAAGCCATCATAAAATCATTTAAACACAATGTAAAAATCTGGTTCACCACTTAAATGCACCGCATTTCAAAATTAAGCAATCACAATTCTGTTTTTACGATCACAATTATTATTTTTGTTAAAAGAGAAATAATGAAAAAATTAATTTTATTAGCGATAATCGGCTTGGGAGTCGTTTCCTGCGCCACTCAAAATACCACAAAAAAAATGACGGAACAGCCTAAAGAATGGAAGCACACCACCAATATCTATGAAGTAAACTTAAGACAATACACTAAAGAAGGAACATTCAGGGCCTTTGAAAAAGAAATGCCAAGACTAAAAGCAATGGGTGTGAAAACCCTCTGGTTTATGCCGGTTACCCCCATTGCGCAGCAGAATAAAAAAGGCAGTCTGGGAAGTCAGTATGCCGCTGCAGATTATACGTCCATCAATCCCGAATTCGGAACAATGGATGATTTCAGGCACATGGTAAACGAAGCGCACCGTCTCGGATTTAAAGTAATCATGGATTGGGTTGCCAATCATACCGGATGGGATCATGTATGGACAAAAAC
Source organism: Chryseobacterium salviniae (assembly GCF_035819015.1). Lineage (NCBI taxonomy): Bacteria > Pseudomonadati > Bacteroidota > Flavobacteriia > Flavobacteriales > Weeksellaceae > Chryseobacterium > Chryseobacterium salviniae. The sequence goes on from NZ_JAYLAA010000062.1 coordinate 649, forward strand.
ACACCCGGAATTCTACCTGAAAGATCCGGACGGAAGTTTTCACCGTGCATCAGGAATGGACGATATCATTGAATTGGATTACAAAAACCAGGAAATGAGGCTTGCAATGATTGATGCCATGAAATTCTGGATCCGGGAAACCGGTATCGACGGGTTCAGATGTGACCTTGCTTCATGGGTAGAAGTAGACTTTTGGCAGCAGGCTCGCCCGGAAGTGGAAAAAATAAAACCGCTCTTCTGGATTGGCGAATACGATGAGCTCGAAAACCCGGAATACGGAAAAGTTTTTGATGCAAGCTATTCATGGAAATGGATGCATAAATCAGAAGATTATTATAAAAAAAATCTCCCGATACAGGAGCTAAAGGATTTGCTTATACAGTACTCCAATATTGGTGATGGATCTATGCGGGCATGGTTTACCAGCAATCACGACGAAAACTCATGGAACGGAACAGAATATGAAAAATACGGTGTCATCGCCAAACCAATGGCAGTTTTCTCTGCAACATGGAACGGCATTCCTCTGCTCTATTCCGGACAGGAATTGCCCAACATGAAAAGACTTCAGTTTTTTGAAAAAGATCCGATACAATGGACTAACAATTACCAGATGGCAGAGTTTTATAAAACTCTGTTAAATCTCAAATCATCCAATCCCGCTTTAAGAGGCGGAGACCCGAACGTAGGAACCTATCTTCTTAATACAACAGCCAATGATAAGATTTTTTCTTACCTGAGAAAAAACGGTAATCATGAGGTGTTGGTAGTCTTAAACATGTCAAAAGATCCTGTTGATTTCAGCATTGAAGATGAGCATCTTTCCGGATCCTTCAAAAATGTTTTCACCAAAATGAATCGAAATTTTGAAAAAGAAAAAACCTTTAATTTCAAGCCCGGTGATTATGCTGTTTTTGAAAAATAAACTCTGATTAAAAATTGTTTAAGAAAATACGTTTTCAATAAGCCAGTCAGTTGAAACCTATCTGATAAATTTTAATTCAGCGTTAAAAGAAAATAAGCCGTTTCAAAATTCGCGAAACGGCTTATTTAATATAGAGATCATTGTGTTTTTAATTTACAAATCCCCTTACTATGTAATCATTACCAGCAGTAGCTCCAATGTAAAAATTCCCGGTACTAGATGCATTATAATTTACAACCCTAAAACTGACTGTAGTAGAAGAAGTTATATTTTGTAAGGCACTTATTGAGCTGAGATCTATAGTATATAAACTTATTGATGTAGTTATGGTAATTGGAGAGCCTATATTGTTATAACTCGCACCACCATCAATGCTGTATTGTATTTGGGATAGCGTAGGTCCTGCACTGGTTCTGTAGGCATACATATCAATTGAACTTAATGATAGGGTATTACCTGTATTTGCATTGATTGTAAAAGTGAAAAAGTCATTCGTGCTAATAGCAGTATTTAAAACTGTTGTGGTAGCCCAGCTGCTTCCGCCCCATGTGCTTGCAGCACATGATGATGATGTTACACCAGATCCTCTAGTAAGACCTTCAACTGAAACATTCGAAGCTGTAGTAGTAGGTGCAAGAGGAGAGACTCCGCATGAAGACAAACCATTGGTATCCCATGCTGCTAATATAATTGGTGCAACAGTGTCGTTGTCTGTTATTGTTAAAGTATTTGTTGTAATTCCTGAAGCAATAGCTCCGTTGTTATTCCCCCCTGTAACATTTTGTAAACCAAACTGAATCGTTTCATTTCCTTCCACCAGAGCGTCATCAGTTACAGTAAGTGTCACAGTCTGGTTTGCTGAAGAGCCTGCCGGGAAAGTTACGGTTTGCGTAGTATAGTTATTTATATCCGTTGCACTGCCGGTTCCCCCAGAAATGAATACTTCCACTGAAGTAGCGGTTGTTGCACTTGGATTTGTGATAGATAGTACAAGAGTGGTTGTTCCTACACCTTCGGAAACCGAAGAAGAAACCGCAGCGAATTGTACAGATGTTTGCGGTAAAGAAGCTATTGCTCCTACAAATCCAGAACCTGTTTCTGTACCGAGTAATGTTCCGCTGGTTGCTGTAGGAGTTACATAAAATTTGATATATTTATTAATGTCCGCAGCAGTTAATATATATGTAGAACCTGTAGCTCCTGTTATTGTTGTTTCATTAGTACCTGATGTATCATCAGATCTTGTCCATCTGAAAACAGAACTACCTTCCGTATTTCCTTCATTATCATTATAAGTGTAATTTCCTGTAAGAGTCTGCCCTTGTACTGCAGTGCCTGTAATGCTTACTGCCGAAGCTGTAGGTGCCTGATTAACAACTGCGTTCACAGGTCCTGCCCACGAAGAGCATTTTTGTATACCTGGTGAAGCCCCCACCGAAGAGCCCGGTGTTACACAGAACTGGATATACTTACCTTGTTCAGTACCACCTAAAGTAAAGACTTGATTTGAAGCAGAAGCTATATCTTCCGCATTGGTGCCGGATAGAGCGTCTGCTTTTCTCCATATAAATGTACTGGCATCATCAGGATTGGCGTCTGCATCTGCATAAGAATAATTCGCGGTTAATATTTCACCTACTGTATAAATTCCTGATACATTAACATTACTTGCAATAGGAGCTGTATTGCTCTCCTCATATCCCAGATTTTGCCATTTAGAACCATCCCACCCTACAAATGTTTTCTTTTCTTTATCAAAAACAATTAAGCCTTCACTGGCTGTAGCGGCAAGATTGTTAACAGCAGCAGTGGTAAGCCTCGGAACAACTAATCCTTTAGTATCAGACTCTATATCAAGTATAGACGAAGGATGAGGTGTTTTTGTGTTAATCCCAACTTGTGAAAAATATAGCAAGGGACAAGCAATTAGTAGTGCGGGAAATAATTTTCTCTCCATAGTGTTTTTTATTAAAATATACAGGCAAATTTAATTGATCTTATTCTTCTATAATTGAACGTTTTATTAAATAAAAATTAAATCATATTCATATTCATATTTAGATACTTTGCAATGGCAAATACAAAAAGAGTTTATCATGTTAAATATTAAGTGTTCGGAAACCGATTGTAAAATGAACAAGAGAATCTGTAAATTTTATTATTAAATTATTAATACATTTGGATGTATATGAAATTGAATACGGTTATGGATAAATCAACATTATTAAAAGCCATAAAAAACAGACTGGAAGAAAAAATTCAGAAATTTGAAAAACTAATCGAAGAAACCCGTGCTTCAAACAATGATACCAAAAGTTCAATGGGCGACAAATACGAAACCGGAAGGGAAATGCTTCAGCAGGAAATCAATAATCTGCAGAGACAGCTGAATGAAGCCTTGAACCAGCAAACATTGCTTCAAAAAATAAGTGCCGAAACTTCCACAAAAGTACAAAACGGAGCGTTGGTGGAAACCGACAAAGGCTTGTTTTATATTGCCGCTTCCGTAGGAGAAATAATCTTTGATAACCAAAAAGTAATGACCGTTTCAGGAGAGTCTCCATTGGCAAAAGCAATGGCAGGATTAATCAAGGGGCAGGGTTTTTCTCTTAATAACATCACTCAAAGTATTAAGCATATCTGGTAATGTGAGTTGTTGTTTTTCATATATAAACTATAAATAACCATAATTTAAGAAAATTTTATTGCTTACTTTAGAAGCAATGCAGGATTTTTGTCGTAAATTGTGGTATCAATTATCACAATTAATAAAAATCAATATGGGAATTTTAGACAACAAAGTAGCACTTGTTACAGGAGCAGGATCAGGAATCGGATTAGCTGTTGCGCATTCTTATGCAAAAGAAGGAGCCAAAGTTATTGTATCGGATATTAATGAAGAACACGGCCGTAAATCAGTGGAAGATATCAAAAAAAGAGGAGGCGAAGCATCTTTCGTAAAAGCAGATACTTCAAAACCCGAAGAAGTGGAAGCTTTGGTTAAGAAAACAGTGGAAATCTACGGAAGACTTGATATTGCCTGCAACAATGCAGGAATCGGGGGTGAACAAGCTCTCACAGGCGATTACAGTCTCGACAGCTGGAGAAAAGTTTTAAGTATAAATCTTGATGGTGTTTTCTACGGATGCAAATATGAGCTGGAGCAAATGGAAAAAAACGGAGGAGGTGTTATCGTAAATATGGCCTCCATTCATGGTACAGTTGCTGCGCCGCTGTCTTCGGCTTATACTTCTGCAAAGCATGCCGTTGTGGGACTTACCAAAAATATCGGTGCCGAATACGGACAGAAAAATATCCGGTGTAATGCGGTAGGGCCAGCTTATATAGAAACCCCGCTACTGGAAAGTGCAAGTGGCGAAATGAAGGACGCCCTTATTACAAAACACCCGATGGGAAGGCTGGGAAAACCGGAGGAAGTAGCAGAGCTGGTATTATTCCTGAGTTCGGAAAAATCATCCTTTATGACGGGAGGCTATTATCTTATTGATGGTGGCTATACGGCAGTATAATGAAATTTGATTTCAACAATAGAAAGCGTTCATTAAAATGGGCGCTTTTTTCATACAATTTCGGAATAGTTTCTTTAAATTTGAACCTTAAAATCTTTTTCAGATGCAGAATTATTTAGACCTTTTACAACATATTTTAGATAACGGAACCGACAAAACCGACAGAACCGGAACGGGCACGAGAAGTGTTTTCGGATATCAGCTGAGATATGATCTGTCTAAAGGCTTTCCTTTAGTAACCACCAAAAAAGTGCACCTGAAATCTATTATTTATGAATTACTCTGGTTTTTAAAAGGCGATACGAATATTAAATACCTGAAAGATAATGGTGTTTCCATCTGGGATGAGTGGGCAGATGAAAACGGAGATCTTGGGCCAGTCTACGGCGCACAGTGGAGAAGCTGGAACGGTGCAGATGGTAAAGTGATCGACCAGATTACGGAAGTGATCGACCAAATCAAAAAGAATCCCGATTCCAGAAGGCTTATCGTTTCTGCCTGGAATGTTGCCGAAATCCCGAATATGGCGTTAGCTCCTTGTCATGCCTTATTTCAGTTTTACGTGGCAGATGGAAAATTGTCTTTACAGCTCTATCAGAGAAGTGCCGACGTTTTTCTGGGCGTTCCGTTCAATATTGCAAGTTATGCTTTGCTATTGATGATGGTCGCGCAGGTTTGTGAGCTTCAAGTTGGAGACTACGTCCATACTTTCGGAGATGTTCATATCTATAATAACCATTTTGAACAGGTTAAAAAGCAGCTCTCCAGAGATCCGCGGCCGCTTCCGACGATGAAGCTCAATCCCGATATAAAAGATATTTTTGATTTTGATTTTGAAGATTTTACGTTGGAAAATTATGATCCGCATCCGGGAATAAAAGCTCCGGTGGCGATTTAATTTAAATCAGAATATTATAGAAGTTGAGAACATTAAAAATATTGATATTTCTGGGATTAATAAAACATATCCTGTCAAAAAAATAGATATAAGAATATTTTCAAAAGTGCTGGAACAAAGGGAAAATGATTATAAGAAAGGAAAAATTCAGCAACTTACATATGAGCTCTTAAATGATATTTTTAATACTATACAAAATAAACCAAGTGAAGCGTAAAAACTTCACTTTTTTGTAACATCTCTTCAAAATTTTCAACTTATCAGGTAAATCTCAACGATATGTTTAAAAAGCTACTTTTCCTTTCAGCAATCGGTATTTCAGGCATGGCACTCTCTCAAAATACGGTGAAAGATAAAATGTCAGATTACCTTGATTCTTTGTTGGTACACCATAAAGTAATGGGAAGTTTTGCATTCGCAGAAAATGATCATCCTACTTTCGTTAAAGTGGTCGGATTTGCAGATGTGGAAAAAAGCCAGAAAGCGAATGTCAATACACAATATCGTGTAGGTTCAATCAGCAAAACGTTTACCGCAGTTTTGGTGATGAAAGCTGTAGAGGAAAAAAAGATTTCTTTAGACAAAAAACTTTCGGATTTCTATCCTGAAATTCCAAATGCAGATAAAATTACCATTGAACATTTACTGCAGCACAGAACAGGAATTCACAACCTTACCGACGAGGGAGAATATTTACAGTACAATACAAAACCACAAACCGAGAACAGTTTAATCGACATCATTAAAAAATATCAAAGTGATTTTGAACCGGGATCAAAACATGCATACAGCAACTCCAATTACATCCTTTTAGGTTTTATCCTTGAAAAAATTTATAAAAAATCATACACGGAAATCGTAAAGGAAAAAATCACAAAACCTTTAAAATTAACCTTGACAGAAGTTGGTGGAAAGATAGATCCTTCAAAGAACCAGGCAAAATCATATCAGTTTGTCAACGGAAAATATGAAGCTTCCACCGAAACAGATATGAGCATCCCAATCGGTGCCGGTAATATCATTTCAACGCCAAGAGAGCTTTTAACCTTTATTCTCGGCCTGGAAAAAGGTAAGCTTCTCAAAAAAGAAAATGTTGCAAAAATGAAAAATTTTGTCGACGGTTACGGATATGGCCTGATAAAAGTTCCTTTCGGAAAAGAATGGGGATATGGCCATACAGGAGGAATTGATAATTTCAGTTCCGCATTATATTATTTCCCGACGCTGAAAGTAGCCATGGCTTTTACAATCAACCAGTCAAACACTGATACTAATGATATTTCCATTAAGCTCATAGAAACAGCATTAGGAAAAGATTTTGAAATACCTGGTTTTAAAACAATAGAAATTCCTGAAAGTGAGCTTCAAAAATATACAGGAACATATTCTTCACCGAATATACCCCTGAAAATTAATATCTTTATCCAGGATAAAAAACTGATGGCGCAGGCAACAGGACAAAGCGCATTTCCTCTTGAGGCGACCTCTGATACAAACTTTACATTTGATAAGGCCGGAATTGAAATAAATTTTTATCCGGAAAAGAATCAGTTCATCATCATGCAGGGAGGAACAAAAAATACTTTCACAAAAGAAAAATAATATGAAATATCTAAAAATAAATACTGAAAAAAATGCAGATATCGAAGTCCTTAAAACGGCTATACTCCAATTGAAAGGAGTAGACTCTGTAGAAATCATAGATGACGAAAATCCCGAAAGTGAGCTTAAAAAAGCCTTCGCCAAAACAAAAGAACAATTCAAAAAAGGGGACTACGAAACGTTAGTAAATGATATTTTTGATATTTTAACCAAGAAATAATTTTTAATCATAATGAAAAAAGCCATTTTATCGATCGCTCTTTTAGGAATTTTCTTTTCCGCCAATGTAGCGGCACAAACTGAAACTTCCGGCAGGGAAAAAGTCTACAGAGCGACTCATACCAAAGTGACAGAACTTAAACATACCAAACTTAAAGTAAATTTCGATTATCAGAAAGAGCAGATGAACGGTGAAGAATGGCTCACGGCATCTCCTTACTTTTATCCTTCCAACCAGCTTACGCTCGATGCCAAAGGAATGCTGATTCACGAAGTGGCTTTGGAAACCAATGGTAAAAAATCTCCGTTAAAATATAATTATAAAGACGATGTTCTTAACATTACTTTAGATAAAACCTACCAGAAAAACCAGGATTACACGGTTTACATCAAATATACTTCCCGTCCCAACGAAGTGAAGCAGGAAGGAAGTGCGGCCATCAATGATGCAAAAGGCCTCTATTTCATCAACGCACAAGGCAAAGATCCCGATATGCCGACACAGATCTGGACGCAGGGAGAAACCGAATCCTCTTCAGCGTGGTTTCCTACCATTGATAAGCCCAATCAGAAAACAACACAGGAAATCTACATGACGGTCCCTGATAAATATGTAACGCTTTCCAACGGAATCCTGAAAGACTCTCAAAAGGAATCAAACGGACTGAGAACGGATCACTGGGTGATGGATAAAAGACATTCTACTTATTTATTTTTTATGGGCGTGGGAAACTACGCTGTTGTAAAAGATAAATGGAGAAATATTCCGGTAGATTATTATATTGAAAAAGAATATGAGCCTTACGCCAAGCAGATCTACGGAAATACACCGGAAATGATTGAATTTTTCTCGAAAAAGCTCGGCTACGACTATCCATGGGCTAAATATGCACAGATTTCCGGAAGAAATTATGTGAGCGGAGCCATGGAAAATACAACAGCCACACTTCACGGAAGCGATATCCTGCAAAAACCGGGTCAGCTAATTGACGAAAATACCTGGGAAGACACCATTGCCCACGAATTATTCCACCACTGGTTTGGCGATCTTGTAACGGCAGAAAGCTGGAGCAATCTTACCGTAAACGAATCTTTTGCCAACTATTCAGAATATTTGTGGAATGAATTTAAATACGGAAAAGATCAGGCAGACTATCATCAGATGACCGATGTGAATATGTACATCCACAATCCTACCGATTTTAAAAAAGATCTTGTTCGTTTCGATTACAGTTCACGTGAAGATGTTTTCGACCTGGTAACCTATCAAAAAGGAGGCGGAATTCTTCACATGCTCAGAAACTACCTTGGCGACGACGCTTTCTTTGCAGGAATGCAGGATTATCTTAAAACCAACGAATATCAGAATGCAGAAGCACATCAGCTGAGGCTTTCATTCGAGAAAGTTTCCGGAAAAGACCTGAATTGGTTTTTCAATCAGTGGTATTTCGGAAGCGGAAACCCGAAAATCAATTATTCCTACACTTTTGAACCCGTTAAAAAACAAATTGCCGTAACCATTGAGCAGACACAGGAACAGCCGTTTCAGTTTCCACTCGCTATCGATGTTTACGAAAACGGAAAGCCGAGAAGATACAACGTTTGGGTAAATGCACAGGCGAAAAACACCTTTAATTTTGATGTTTCCAAAAATGCAGATCTGGTAAATATCAATGCAGACGGCGTGTTACTGGCAGATATCAACGATACCAAAACTCCGGAACAATATCTGATGCAGTTTACAGGATCTAAAGAATTCAAAAGCAGATACAATGCCCTGAACGGAATCAAGGATCAGGTAGGAAAAAACCCTGCAGCAACAAAATTATTGTCAGCAGCGATTAAAGATCCTTATTTCAGAACAAGAATAAAAGCGTTGCAGCTTATGGATCTTTCCAATGCAGATCAGCTGAAAGCTTTAGGCGCAGACGTTGAAAAGCTGGCTACCAATGATCCTAAAACACTGGTTCAGGCAGCAGCTATTTCAGCCTTGGCAAAAACAAAAGACAAGAAATACATGCCGATATTTGAAAAAGGAACAAACGCTGTTTCCAATGCGGTAAAAGGAAGTTCCGTAGGAGCCGTAATTGCGATTGATCCGGCTAAAGCTGCAACCTACGCCGATAAAATCGATCTTGAAGGCGCTTCAGAAACATTAGCCGCACAAATGCTTCCGATTATTGTAAAGAATAAAGTTTCTTCCCAAATGGCCAATATCGCGCAGTTTGCTGCATTTTATCCTTTTATCAAATTCCAGAATCCTGAACTTGGAAAATCTGCAGAAGAAGGTTTCAACTGGATTATGACTTCCGATAATATAAAAGCAACGGAAAGCATCACCAAAATTCTTGGTCAGGCAAAAGGGCAGATCGGCGAAAATCCTCAGGTGAAAATGATGATAAGCCAAATGCTGAAGGATGGTCTGAACAAAAAAATGGATCTCTTAAAACAGAATCCTCAAAGCGCCGCAAGCATTAATAAACAGATCGATGCGCTTAATAAAGCAATTGAAGATTATAAGTAAATATCAATGCCAATAGCAAGAGCACTTCTGAAAAGAGGTGCTTTTTTTATTGGAAGCTTTTTCCGGCTTTCCGCACTCGCTATTTTTTCAGTTTTCGGCGCGGCAGCGAAGCTGCCG
>NZ_JAYLAA010000063.1:0-1030 GCF_035819015.1 Chryseobacterium salviniae
TTWTTRYAAAAGACWGCCATTAAATAGGTTTTGTTTACCATAGATGAATTGTCCTTTTTTTCTAATAAAATAGTTTGTTGCACCTAATGATAATGAATCTGAATTTTCATTTTTATGAACACCCTTTACATGTAGTTTTACAGTTAACAATTTTTCTTTATCAATAATATTAGGTTTTATTTTGTCTGGAATTGTTAAGAAATCACTTAAAAAAATTGTGTTTAAATCTGATAAATTTTGCTTAAATAACTTTTTAATTATAAAATTCTTTTGCGTTATCAAACCCTCAATTATTTTCTTTTGGGTTGAAATTCTATTATCAATCGAAGTAAGAAATGATGATATTTTTTTTTGTTCATTAACAGAAGGAATACTACAAATTTGATTATGAACATTGTTCCTATTTAATGTTGGAACGCCCGAACCTGTTGAAAAATTCTCAATATTTATTGTCTGATATAAATAATAAATAAACTTAGGGTCATTATCAAAAAAGTTTGTCACCCATAAAGAAGTGTTATGTGGCCAATATTCTCCCTCTTCAAGAAATGTAAATTTCCCAATTGTTCCAGAACGACCAGTTACTAATCCTGGGGCTGTACATTTTGATTCATTATGGAATTTTAAAATTCCATTGCTATATACAATAGGAATATTACCAGTAACAATATTTTGTGAAGGCAAATCAAACCCTCTTTGTAAGGGAGCAATATTTTCGATTTTAATTGAAGTCCAACTTCCTTCAAACCCCGGAAATCGTAAATTAGGAAACCCAAAGTTCAATTTTCCCCAATTACATTAGGGAGTTTTTATCTCATTAATTCGTAGTCTTGATGATTTTATTGCAAAGGCTTTAACTTTAGGATTTTAATATAAAATCAAAAAATTATGACAAGAAAGAAAACATTGGCAGAAATCGCTGAATTATGGAAGAATGACAAAAAGCTGTATGTGAAAAAATCAACCTTTTCGGCTTATGTGCTGTTGCTGGAAAACCATTTATTGCCTGTATTTAAAGACTATTCTGAGA